>NZ_JBQTGI010000041.1:0-31700 GCF_052400645.1 Saccharicrinis sp. GN24d3 | reverse complement strand
TATCTCTAATCTTAAGGCAAAATCGCCTTTCTAAATAGCCGATATAATTATGTTGCCTTGGATACCTGAGTTGTTACAAATTTTACACCTTGATACCAATAAATAAGCAATTACTCTGATAAATTCATTAGCCATGGCTTTAAAAAAAAATGCTATTTGCAACACACATGGCTGATAGCACTTTATCACCCGCCTAAAGTTGTATGTACACCATATAATTCAAATACATTTAAAATCTCTTGTTCTCTTTCTACAGATAGCGCTTCCATATCTCCCTTGTCATAGTCGACACCCAGGTTCCGGTACTTTTTTTCGGCAATGTTATGAAACTTCAACAAGTTAACCGTCGGTTTTTGACCCGGTAAGGCAGCAATAAAACGTGCCGAATCCAGGATGTTCTTGTCGTCATCGTTAACGCCTTTTATCAGAGGTATTCGGATATTAAAATTGGCACCGGTAGTTGCCAGCATTTTTAAATTCTCAAGGATTAATTCATTATGAACGCCTGTCCATTTCTTATGTTTGTCGGAATCCATCATTTTTAGATCGTACAAAAAAAGATCGGTTCTTTTGGCTATGTTTAATAAGACGTCGGTTTTAGCATAACCGGAAGTATCTATACAACGATGTATTTCTTCCTGTCCACAGGCGTCTAATACAGGCAGTAAAAACGCGTGGTGCATGAGGGGTTCTCCACCCGAAAAGGTAACACCTCCTTGGGAGGTGTCCATTAACAGGGTTTCTTTTTTTATCAATTGCATTACCTGGCTTGTAGTCTTCGCTTCACCGACTATCTCCATTGCTTTTGTGGGGCATACCTCCGCACAATCTCCACCTAATTGGCACAAATCATTGCCTACAATGCCTTGCCCGGTAAGTTCCAGGGCATTAACCTTACATGCATTAACACACTCCTGACATCCGATGCACTTATCAAAAGCATACATCCGTTCCGCCTTCCGGCTTTGACTTTCCGGATTATGGCACCATTTACAACGGAGCGGACACCCTTTCAGAAAAATAGTGATCCTGATACCCGGCCCGTCGTTAATGGCATATCGTTTAACATCGAAAATTAGGGTTGAATTTTTCATAACACCTAAGCTATCTTAAAAAGATTCATTCTCCGTACGGTCAATCACCTCCTGCTGAAGATCTTCGTTCATATCGTTAAAATAATCGCTGTATCCGGCCATGCGCACCAACAAATCTTTATAATCTTCCGGATTTTTTTGAGCCGCCCTTAATGTAGCCGTATCAACAATGTTAAACTGAATATGGTGCCCTCCCAAAGTGAAATAACTTCTGATTAGCTTACCCAACTTGTTTATATCCTCCTCCTTTTTTAATAAGCTCGGAAGAAAACGCTGGTTTAACAATGTTCCGCCCGAACGAGTATGATCCAGTTTTGTCAGCGAGCGGATTACAGCTGCCGGTCCATTGATGTCGCAACCATGCGATGGCGAGGTTCCGTCGGAAATAGACTTCCCTGCCAATCGCCCGTTGGGTGTTGCACCCATCACCTTACCAAAATAAATATGGCAAGTGGTTGATAGCATATTCAAGTGGTATTTCCCTCCTTTTATATTGGGTTTGCCATCAATGGCTTGAATTAAATCGTTGTATACTTTCAATGCAATATCATCTGCATAATCGTCATCGTTTCCAAAAAACGGTGTTCTGTTCACAATCCGCTGGCGCAGCACCTCTTCTCCGCTAAAATTATTGGCCACGGCACTGAGTATCCGTTCCATATCAAATGTTTTGTTTTCGAACACATGATATTTTAAAACAGAAAGGCTGTCGGTAACCGTACCTAAACCGGTACACTGAATGTAGTTTGTATTGTACCGTGGACCCGCATTGTAATAGTCTCTCCCTTTTGCGATACAGTCATCGATCACTACCGATAAAAAAGGCGCTGGAGAATACTTGGCAAACATGGTATCTATATAATTGCTCACCCTCATTTTCTGATCAACCACATAATTCAACTGCTTTAGAAAAGCGTTATATAAATCTTCATAAGTATTGAACTCCATTGGGTTGCCCGACGTGCAACCAACAAATTTCCCGGTTACAGGATCAACACCGTTATTCAAGGTAATTTCCAATATCTTTGGGGTATTAAGATACCCGGTCAACACATAGGCTTCCTTACCAAAAGCACCTACTTCGATACAACCACTGCATCCGCCCTCACGCGCATCTGTCAAAGATTTCCCCTGGGAAAGCATCTCGGTTATATAAGTTTCCGGACTAAATACTGACGGATAACCGTGCCCTTGCCTGATAACCTTACATGCTGCTTTTAAAAACTTATCCGGTGTCTTATGACTGATATGCACCGATGATCCCGGTTGAAGCAGGTGAAGCTCCTCAACCACCTGGAGCATGATATACGAAACCTCGCTAACACCATCGGATCCATCGGTTTTAAGTCCGCCTATATTAATGTTGGTAAAATCGTTATAGGTACCACTTTCCTTTGCCGTGATTCCTACTTTGGGCGGTGCAGTTTGGTTGTTCACCTTAATCCACATGCACGAAATTATTTCTTTCGCCTCATCGCGTGTCAAGGTGCCCTCAGCTATTTCTTTTTCGTAAAAAGGAGCTAGGTGTTGGTCGAAATGCCCCGGGTTCATCGCATCCCAACCATTCAATTCGGTAATGGTTCCCAGATGAACGAACCAGTACATTTGCACAGCTTCATGAAAGGTACGGGGAGCATTGGCCGGAACCCAACGGCACACTTCCGCAATTTTCAACAATTCTTTTTTTCGCTTAGGGTCATTTTCTGTTTTTGCCTTCTCCTCGGCCAAATTAGCGTGGCGCTCTGCAAAGACGATAGCTGCATCACAAGATATATCCATGGCTTTCAGCTCCTCGGCTTTGTCATTCGCGGCTGCATCGTTCAGGTAATCCAATGAATCGAGGTGAGCTTTTATTTCCTGCTTAAAATCGAGCATACCTCTTTTATATATTTTACCATCTAGACATGTATGCCCCGGAGCACGTTGCTCCATAAACTCGGTAAACAATCCGGCTTCGTAGGCATTCTCCCATTCTGCGGGCACATGGCTAAAAATGCGTTCGCGCATTGTTCTTCCTTTCCAATAAGGAATCACTTCTCTGGCGTAAGTATCTATATCTGCCTGGCTAATGGTATACGGTTGCTGTTCACGCGTATTCAACACGTGAAAATCGTCCACACTATGGCAGGTCAGTTCAGGGAATGTGGGTACCGCTTTAGGCTCTGGCCCCCGTTCTCCAACAATGAGTTCGTCGTCGCCTAAGTATAACGTCTTTTTCTGGCAATGATCCAAAAAAGTCAAAGCTCTTAATACCGGGATAGAATGTTTCCCATAATGTTTTTTATAAAAGTCGGTTTGATGCAAAGCCCTTTCGATAGAGATGCTCGGTTTTGCCTTGAAACTCAATTCGCGCAAATGTTTTATCCTGAGGTTCATACCAGGACCTATCTCACTTTTTAAAGGCGCATAGAAATTACCCTGAACGGAAGCTGCCCGCTCTGCCGTTTTGTTCGTTTCTTGTTTTCCAAGTAATTCTTTAATGGAAGCTACCCCGGTTTCACTGGGATGCGTTTTATCATTATTTGTTGTTGTCATTATTATGGTATCTGAGGTGTAATGATTTACACAGCTTTAGTGGACTATGAAAACATCTTACATGTAATTACAGAAGATTTGTGCGAAAACCGCAAAGGAGGATTACAATCAAAAAAACGAAAGCAAGCAATATTCTTTAACGTCATATTACAACCAAGAATATTCTAATAGTAGAACATCAGGCATTCATATAAACAGCGATAGCCTTTGATTATGTTGTAATGTATGTTCATATATTGCACATGAATAAGATACCCAAATATCGCACTTTTTCCAGTGAATTACAAATCAGTTATTTTTTTGTTGGATACATTTATATTAAAATTTAATCAAGAAGCATTATTGCTTAACCTACATCAAAAGAAGATCTATTTATCTGCAAATCTATTCAGTAACTCCCCAATCTTTGTTTGGAATCGGCCCCATCTCAAAAACTAATTTTCCACCTTTCATTAGATCGTTATGATGTAACCAACTTACTTTGTATGGTGTTCCATTTAAGGTAGCCGACTGAATATACATGTTCTCCCTTGAATTGTTATTGGCAATGATTGAAAAGGTTTTACCATTCCCCACATTAATATCTACTTTATTCAGCACCGGACTGCACAGTTGATAAATAGGATCGCCAGGACAAGCAGGATAGAAACCCATTGCGCCAAATACGTACCATGATGAAACTTGTCCACAATCATCATTTCCGGGAAGGCCCCCTACATCATTAAAAAAATACTTTGCCAACATGTCGCGGACTACTTTTTGCGTTTTCCAGGGTGTGCCGATAAAATTATACATATATGGTGCATGCATCGAGAATTCATCGCCAACGTAATACATGTCCTTCTTGAAAAAGTCATCCAGATAAGCTTCCAGTTCTTTTTCGCCACCCATAAAATCAGCTAAGCCGGGAACATCGTGAGGAACTAATAAAGTATGGTTCTTATAATACACCTCTGTATCATGATCTGCACCTTGTGCCCAAACACTAATACTTTTATCGTAAGGAGGCAGCCACTCGCCATTTAATTTTTTTCCACGAACCAAACCTGTTTCACTATCTAAAACATTTATGTATCGCTTCGAACGCATCATAAACTCATTGTAATAGTCTTCTTTACCCATACCCTTAGCCATTTGAGCTATACAATAATCATCGTAAGAAAACTCTAGGGTTCTAGCAACTGGTTCCCCATAAAATCCGAAAACATCTGCAGGTACGTAGCCTATGTCATTGAAGTACTCTATTCCTACGCGACCAGAGAAACCACGGTTTCCCTTTTCAGTCGCGTTTTTCAACATCGCCTCAAAAGCCAATTCTGTATCAAAACCTCTTATACCTTTGACATAAGCGTCGGCAATAACTGCATCGGCATGCGTTCCCATCATAATGCTTCGATACCATGGATTCGGCCATTTTGGCAACCAACCACCTTCACAATAGGCATTTAACATTCCGTTGATAATGTCTGTCGTTTCTTGAGGTTTCACAATCACCCAAAGTGGATGCAACGAACGGAACGTATCCCAGATCGATAAGTCGGTGTACATCTCGCCTTCATGGACCTGATAATCAAACGGACTGAAATATCTGCCTCCTTCATTCAGGTTACGTGGATTCACAAAACACTTGGTTAAGGCGGTATAAAAGATGGCTTTATCATCCTCGGTGCCTTCTGCCTGAATCATGTTTAACTCCTTATCCCAAATTGCAGCACCTTTAGCAACAGCCTTATCAAAATTAAAATCAGGAAACTCTTCTTCCATATTAGCTCGAGCCTGCGCAATATCAATCAAAGAAGTACCCACTATCATTTTCACTTTCTCCTGATCCTCAGTCGAAAAAGTAACATAAACAGCATTACCGTCCGCTCCTTTAAGTGCCAGTTGAGAACCCTGGTTTGGATCAGTTTTTACTGGTTCGGCGCATCTTAAATGCATCTCGGTTGTACTGGAACCATCGTAATACTCAATGCGTATTTCGTATTTCTCCCCTTTTGTAAGGTTCACGTTGTGCACATTGGTTCCGGTTGCCCGATACATCCATTGATCAATTACCATTTCGTCATTGATATACATTCGCGTACCATCTTTGGTGGTTAATTCGAATGTGTGTTCTCCGGATAGCCTTGCCACAAGTGTACCGGAATATCTTGCCGAAAAGAAATCGGCCACAACACCTTCGGCAGGTTCTTTCAACCAATTGTAGTTCAACTTAGAATATTTTACCACTACTTCAGGTTTACCCTTCAATTTATCATTATTAAAATACTCCGCCGTAAAACCATCAGGTACTAGCCCGGTATCAACCACATTGGGCAGTAAATCTATATGGTGAACTTTAAAAGGCTTATCGAATTTGGCTACGAAATGATTTTGGAAGTGACCTGCAATTACTGAATATCCCTCAATTTCGTTTCTATCCGGAATAACTTTATAGTTCCCCGGAACAAAAACACCATCAATTAATACTGACGATGATTCTGATTGGGGAAAAGTAAACTGAAAAAAAGCCGTTTTCGCAGCAGCAGTTAATTCTGCCTTAATAGAGTAGTCATCCAACTGTACCGAATAATAGTGAGGTTTCGCCGTTTCACTATCGTGATTAAATTTTGATGCACGGGCATTGGCATCAATTTTCACTTCACCAGTCATTGGCATAATGCACATAGCACCCCAATCGCCAACTACTGCACCGTTCGGGTAACGCGTACCTCGAAATCCCTGTATTTTATCCTGGTCGTACCAATATGGAACAGGAACTGTAACTACCCGGTGAGTCCAAACCGCAGTTTGCGGTGTCCAATGCGTTAAAGCCGACGGATTACCAACAATAGGCGAAACATACCCCATCGGTTCCTCCACCTCAGTGACCGTAATATCGGCAATACTTGCCGCACTGCCTACTCTTGTATCTACATAGGATAATTTTGAGTTTTTACGCCACCGCTCTCCTTTTTTTAATGATATAGTACACCCAAAAAAAATCACACTTAGCGTTACCATCGATAACGCTTTTTTAATCGTTCCGTTCATGTTATTATAGTTTTTTGGTAAAGACGCTAATTCTCAAAGTGAAATAATCTCCAAATTAAGTTCGAAGCAACATATCCCTTTGAACCCGCCATATGCATTAGAAATTCTATTACACATTGAAATTACTTTAAAACAAGCCCTTCGTTGCATCACTTCAACTCACCAGAACGATGCTCCCGAAAGTAATCGGGAAAAGTGATGCCTCGTTTCAGTAATGCCTTGTTTTATTGTTCTTGCAATGCTCATGACGAACCTCCAATACATAATCCGGGTTGAATTTAACAACCATGACGCCATGGTTTCTGAAAATTTGAACTGCCAAAAAAAATGCTCCTTGAAAATATCCAAGAAGCATTCTAACTAGTCCTACATCATTTCAACAATTTATCCTTCCATAGATTTTTCCAATTCACGTGCATGAATCAAAAACTCCTCAACATTCATCTCTTTAAAGTAGA
Source organism: Saccharicrinis sp. GN24d3 (assembly GCF_052400645.1). NCBI lineage: Bacteria > Pseudomonadati > Bacteroidota > Bacteroidia > Marinilabiliales > Marinilabiliaceae > Saccharicrinis > Saccharicrinis sp. GN24d3. Next base: position 24,580 of record NZ_JBQTGI010000041.1, on the reverse strand, counting down.
TTAAACCATGGCTGGCCCTAATACTTGGATTTTCATTGGTATAGAAATAATCTTTACCTAACAGGTACTGAACATTTTCCAGTTGCTCTACCCAGATGTTTTTAGCCAAAGTGCTGAACTTGCCATCCAGTTCATAACTAGGGAACGAAGCATTCACCTGGCTCAGGTAACAATCACTAAATGATTTATCCAGCACATCCATCGCATTCAGACTAACAGGTACCATGACATTGGCATCGGATGGTGCAAACTTGAACCACACATTACGATAGCCCCAAATTCGCAGGGTGCTTAGGTCTTCCTCTTTATTCCAAGCCCTGATAGCTTCGGCAATAGCCTGGAGTACTTTGTAATGTGTATCCGGACCGCTTCCTTCAGGGTCTAATGCCAAACTGATTACGGTTGGCTTTTCTTTTTTGAATTCTTCAAGAATAGGTGCTACATCACGCTCTCTATTGGGTTGTTCTGTAAAAATATCACCGGTATAAAACCCTAAACGAAGATGGCGAACATTCTTAACCTGAACACCCGAATGTGCCCAAACCAATTCTTCTTCGAACTCGCGAATCATACCTTTTAATTTCTGTATTTTTGGTGGATTTTTTTGCCCATCGTAACTTTCGCGTATATTGGAAAGAATGGCATTGATGCTATTTCTTAGTCCATCATAATCTTTCACTTCCCAAATCTGAACGATAGCCCTTACCACTCTGTGACAAAGCCCCCTTACTCTTTCCAAAGGCTCATCGGATGCTACATTTAACAGGAAGTGGTATACATCTTTATCCCACTTAAATTTATAACCGGACTCAAAAAAGTCAGGAAACTCAATCATTTGAATCCTTCCTTGATCGAGTAGATTCTTAGTATAATCGAGCGTTTCTGTCACAAAACTGTTTGTTACTGCCGTAAACCCTGAAGTAAGTACTGAGAAGATAGACTTATTGGATTTCTCCCTCAGGGTACGATTTACATGTGGTTGAATTCCTAACTGAATATCATCATGGTGTGGGCCAGTATGATAAAAAACCTGATTCTTTTCCGGCTCTAGCCCTTTGTAAATTTTAGCCTGTACCGAATCGATCACTTCCTGCACGGTATCCAATGACAAGTCAGGAATTAAACTACAGTAAGGATCTGATTTTAAATCGGAAAGTTCTAATTTGGGGCCGTATTTATTAACTCGCTTACACAGATCGATAATGGCTCTTTCTTTTTTTTCCTGCGTCCACTCTCCTGTTCGGTAATAAGCATCAATACTATCGTCAAGTTTAACTCCAGAACTTTTGGTAATATAGAACCTGCTGTTTGGAAGATTCTGCAATACTGTTGCCGGATATAAAACCGAAGGATCACTTTCGAGAGCATTTTTCACCACTGGTGCCTTCGCTTCTCCTGCAGCAAATATCAATGCCACTGCTTCCTTGTTGTAGGTTATTGATTCAAGACCGATGGAGATCACAAGTCGATTTTTGGAGATTTCTATCCCCCCCAAATCGCCTGCCGCCTGCGCCTGAGTTTCGAAGTTTGTTTTGGTAAGGCGTGTGGTCGAATAATGATCAGACCCCCGGGTGTTAAAAGCAATATGTCCATCGGGACCTATTCCTCCAAGAAAGAATCCTATTCCCCCTTTTTCCCTGATTTTACGCTCGTATTTAACACACCAGTCGTCAATCATAAAGATAGACGCCTGTTGTTGCTTTTCTTTTTTAGTTTTTGCTTCGCGATAACGCAATGACAAATCAACAATACTATCCGGGAAAACCTCTGAAAAGGGTTTCCCTTCGGCCAATGGAATTTCGTCGCAATTAATCAGCAAGGCACGTTCCGGGTCCAGCCCAAAACCTTTGATGTAATATTCATTTACATAGTGGTAAAAACTGTTTTTTTGAGTAGAACTGATTGGATAAAACTCGTCAATCTGCACAAAGTGCAACTTGCTTAAATCGGGTTTCTTTTCCACTTTTAACCCATTCTCCTCCCTAATCTTTTTACCTTTAGCGTTGTTCCAGTTTTCCAGCAGGTATTGTGTCCAACGGATAAAGTATTCAGGGGTTTTACCGGTGGGTAAACTGATCACCCCTTCAGGATTTTCGGCAACCCATTCCAAAAACCTTAATGCGGTAAACATTCCCAGCTGTGGAAAGTTATCCACGGCGATATAAGGTATTTTGGCACTCATTTTTTTTACGCCTGATTTCTGAAAATAGAAATCTTCAACGGGCGATAAAGTAGTTTTCATTATAAATGATAGTTTTTTTTTGGTTGTTAATTTGAATCAACGGTAAAGGTTAAAGCAGTTACTATTTCAGATGCCGCACCTGCAGTGCCGGTTCTTTATATTCAACACACCTAAGGTAAACACCCCAGGCTTTTATAAGTTGAATTGTAAGAACAATTAATTTTCTTACAACTCCTGATAGGCATTATTGCTTTAATTTGAAATATAGCTCTCCCCCACTCATTACCTGTTGATGGGTGATAGTTAGCCCTTTGAGCGGTGTTCCGTTGAGCGTTACTTCATCAATTAGCGCATTCCCTTTCCCAAAGTTATCGGTTTTTATAGTAAATTTCTTTCCATTTGGCAGGTTTAAGGTTGCCCCCGACATCCACGGGGAAGTGATATGATAAACGCCATCAGCCGGATTTACCGGGTACATACCTAAGGAAGACATCACCAACCAAGCCGACATCTGCCCACAATCCTCGTTACCACAATATCCGTCCGGCTTGTCGGTATATTGAGATTCTATGATCCTTCGCACTGTTGTTTGGGCTTTCTCCGGTTGGCCTATCTGATTGTACAAATATGCCACATGATGGCTTGGCTCATTGCCATGCGCATATTGCCCTATCATCCCTGTTGAGAATATGGGCAACTCTTCGTCGGGATCATCGTAATACGTAAACATGGAATCCAATTTGGCAGCAAACACCTCTTTTCCTGTAGTTTCAATTAATCCCGGAATATCGTGCTGTACATGCCAGAAATATTGCCAGGCATTACTTTCGCAGAAAAACTCTGTGTATTCCTTTGCCACAAAGTGCTTAATAAACTGACCGTCCTTTGCCCTGGGGCGGAAGAATGTTGAATTCTTGTCGTAAAGATTCTTCCAATTATCCGCTCGTTTGCTGAAATAATGGTAATCATCTCCTTTTCCTAATGCCTTTGCCATCTCAGCAATACACCAATCGTCATAAGCATATTCTAAAGTTTTGGAGACGCTCCAATGCCCTTTATCTTTATCGTTCAGAGGTATATATCCATATTTCTTATAATCCGGCAGGCTCCAGGCATCGCTCATCGCTGTAGCTTTGCATGCTTCATAAGCTTTTTCGGCATCCATAGCGATTCCTTTAAAATAAGCATCGGCGATGACCGGTACGGAATGATAGCCAATCATCATATTGGTTTCGTTTCCTGCGAAGCTCCATACCGGCAACAATCCCGTTTCGTTATAATGGCTTAGGAACGAGGCGACCATATCCTCTACTTTGTCAGGAACAACTAATGTATAAAAAGGATGTGCCGTTCTATAGGTATCCCAAAGTGAGAATGTTTCCAGTTTATCATAGCCCTTAGCCTGGTGCATTTCTCCATCCGCTCCTTTGTACCATCCATCTATATCGGAATGTAAGGATGGCGTTAAAAAGCAATGATACAGGTTGGTATAGAAAACTGTTTTTTGATAGCTGGATCCCCGGATATCGATAACATTCAATTGCTTTTCCCATTTTTTATCCGCACTTTCCATCACTTTATCAAAATCCCAATGCGGGCATTCTGCGTCCATGTTTTTTCTGGCTCCTTCGATAGAATATGTGGATAAGGCTACCTTTATCAAGACCTGTTCTTCCTGATGGGATACAAACGAAATTTCAGCTTTCGTTTTCTTAGCTTTTACTTCTCGTCCTTCCACCTTTTCTTCGCCTTTGAAAAACCTGATATCCTTAATTGGCTTAGACATCTTCAAGACAAAATGCTCTCGCTGGTCCGGTGCCCATCCCTTTGAATAACGATATCCAACAATGGTATTTTCGTCTTCCAGTTTAAGATAGGTTTCAGTTGGGTTATCCCAGTTCAGTTTGTAACCTAAGTCTATCAGAATTTTTGATTCTTTATCTTTAGGAAAAGAATATCGGTGCACACCTACCCTTTCTGTGGCTGTTAGTTCTGCTTTTATGCCGGAACTTAACAGGTTTACCGAGTAGTATCCTGGCGAAGCCATCTCTTTGTCATGACTAAACATGGAATACGGACGATAGTCTTCCTGATCCGGCCACAAATCATTGGTAAACCTACTGTTATAAGGCATCACCAAGATATCATATAAATCACCGGCCCCGGTTCCGGTAAGGTGTTTATGACTGAAACCTGCAATGGTGGAATCCTGCCAGAAATAACCGGCTATCCTGTCCCAGCCCGGCAACCCGTTATCGGGACTTAGCTGAACCATTCCGAATGGGACAACAGCACCAGGGTAGGTATTTCCCGGCCCGTCAGTACCGATAAATGGATCGACGTAGGACGTGAGCGATTTGGTGTCGTTTACCGCCTTTTTCTTTTGTGTTTGACAAGAGAAGAGAACGGGTATTAATATTAATGCTATGTATTTAACTTGAATCATTGTTCCTTAAAATTAGAATATTATCAATTTAGTTTGGCGAACAAGATTTGATTGATTTCCCTGCCAGCCGTTAGGCTGGCCACGCAATATTTCGTTGGTCATAATTCAACGTACGTGATACGTCGGATAATTTGTATTTAGATACCCGGGAATAATAGCCCGGGTTAAATGATTCTTATATCGAGTTTTTCTTTAGCCACTCGATAATTTCGGGGATACGACCGAAAGCGATGCCTACTACCGTATCGGCAGCACCATAATAAACCGCTACTTTTCCTTCTTCATCGTGCAAGGATGCACAGGGAAAAATTACATTGGGCACATCCCCATTCTGTTCATAATCAACTGCGGGAGCCAACAAATATGGTTGAGAACGTTGCAATACCTTATCCGGTTGCTCCAAATCTAACAATGCAACGCCCATTGAATACCGATATCCGCTGCAAGTTTGGATCACGCCATGATAAAACAACAACCAACCCTCTTCTGTTTTGATGGGTACACCACCTGCCCCCACTTTTAAGCATTGCCAGGCACTGTCTTCGAAAGGGGTTACTTTTAAAACTGAACGATGTTCACCCCAGTACACCATATCCGGACTATAACTCATAAAGACATCTCCAAAAGCAGTATGTCCGTTATCGCTTGGGCGGCTCAACATACAATACTTACCATTGATTTTTTCGGGAAACAGAACACCGTTTCTGTTAAAAGGTAGGAAGGCATTTTCGCACTGAAAATATTCCTTAAAATCGAAAGTGTAAGCAATGCCAATGGTAGGGCCGTGATAACCGTTACACCAGGTAACCCAATAACGATCTTCGATAAAAGTAACTCGCGGATCGTATTTGTAAGCTGAATCAATCATTTGGGTGTTTCCCGCTTTCATCACGATGGGGTCCGGTTCAATTTCCCAGTTGATACCATCCTTGCTAAAGCCGGTATGGATATTCATCTGAACGGCCTTATTATCACATCGGAATACTCCGGCAAAACCATCTTTGAATGGAACTACCGCACTATTGAAAATACTGTTTGACGTTGGTGTTTCGTACCGTCCAATAATTGGATTTTTGGAATAACGCCACATTACGTCGGTACAAGCTTCCGGTCTTTCTTCCCAGGGAATTGTATTTTTACTTATCATATCTCAAAACTTTAGTATTGTTTATATTTCTTTAATTTCTTTTTCCGGTTCGTTATAGGTAAATGGCACAAAGTAAGCAGCCAGCAAGGCTGGTATAGTTGCAATAAGTACCCAAATAAAGAATATTTTATACCCTAACCAATCACTTAAATAACCACTCAACATAGAGGGTAACATAAAACCGAGATTCATGATACCTGATGCGAATGCATAATGTGCTGTTTTATATTTACCCGGTGCTATTTGTTGCATCATAAACAGCATAAGACCCACAAAACCAAATCCATATCCAAAATACTCCAAGATAACCGCAACGGAAATCACAAAGATGCTATCGGGCTGGTTCATGGCCAGATATGAATAGACCGCAAATGGCACATTAAAAACCAGTGCCAGTTTGAAAAGTGTGTGTTTTAATCCTTTGGCAGAAATATAGTACCCGCCCAATATGGAACCTATTACAAAAGCTCCAGCTCCGAATGTTCCGTACACCAGCCCAATTTCGGAGGTTGTCATTCCCAATCCTCCCTCGGCCTGCGCAGCTTTAAAAAACAGGGGGGCAATTTTTATGGCAAAACCTTCCGCAAATCGATAAAGAATGATAAAAACAATATACCAGCCAATGAATTTTTTCTGAAAGAAAGTTTTGATGACATCCCATAAAGTGTCAAACCCCTCCCGAAGGGATTTAACTTCAGAAGCTTCGCCTCCTCGTGGTAGCATGCGGATATGGTATAGGCCCAGAATAAACATCACGACCCCATATGTGCCCATAACAACCATCCACGCATGTTTGATGCCCATGGTCTTTTCGAGTTCTCCGGCCAGATAAACAAATCCGCCAGCAGAAACAATTTTCGCAATATTATAAGCGGCACCTTGCCATCCAATGTATTTGGCTTGTAACTTTGGCGATAATACACTTAGATAGACCCCGTCGGTGGCTATATCGTGCGTAGATCCGCTAAAAGCTATAATTGCCAGCAGTGCTATAGAGTAGGTGAAGAAATTATGTAAGGGTAATGAAAGCGCCACCAATGCAAATAACATTCCTGTAACCAGTTGCGTTGCCACAACAAAGTGCTTCTTGGTTTTAAACATTTCCAGAACCGGACTCCACAACGGTTTTAATGTCCACGGTAGCATGACCAATGAGGTCCATAACGCAATTTGTGTGTCGCTAATCCCCATGTTTTTGTACATGATAGCCGAAGCTTGCGCAATGGCCACAAAGGGTAAACCCATGGCAAAATATACAGTAGGCACCCAAAGTGCAGGATTCTTAAAATTCGATTTTATTTCAGTCATTAGTTTTAGTGTTTTCTCTTATTAATTATTCTCCATCGAATGATTTATATAGCCAGGCCTGGGATTTATCCTGTATATAATGTTCGGGATCAAAACAGACTATTACCGATACACTTCTTAGGTTACCCGCCCGCGCCGCATAGGAAACTAGTATACTATTTAGTATTATATGCGCAGAGCATTGCCTACGGTTACTATGCAAAGCCTCCAAATTATATTCGGAACAGTCTATTCATCACTTTATTTCCTGTTAACCTCTTTTTCCAATTTTTCTATTAAACATCTAATCCTTTTTTTACTTGAAGTTTTAAACTGATTCTCGGGCAAATCATTTGTACCGTTAAACTTTACCTCATCTCTCCAAAAACAAGGTTCCTGTGAACAAACCTCTCTTAACGAGGCATGAAAGGATTTCACACCCGTCTTCTCGGCAAGTTCTACAATATTGTGTTCATTGATTCCGCCACCGGGCATAATTGTCAACTTATCCCCCGTCATTTCATGTAAACGGGTTATTAACCCGGCTCCTTCCGTAACTGTGAATTTTTGGCCGGACGTCAACAGTCTTGATATTCCCAATGACATCAAGGTATCCAAAGCTTCAAACGGTTCCTTGCATTGGTCAAAAGCACGATGAAAAGTAACAGGCAATCCGTTGGCAGCTTCTATCATTCGTTGACATTGATCAATATTGACAGAACCATCCTTATTCAATGCGCCAATTACAACACCGTCTGCGCCAGCAGAAATCGCTTCCTTAATATCCTGCAACATAATTCTTAGTTCCAACTCATCGTACACAAAATTCCCCCCTCTTAGTCGAATGATTGGAAAAATATCAATATTTGAAACTTTTTTTGCCATGGCAATCGTTCCACCAGAAGGGGTAGTTCCTCCTTCAATGAGGTTGTCGCATAACTCTACCCTATCGGCACCTCCCTTATCGGCTTCAATAACCGATTGGATATTGCCTGCACAAATTTCTATTTCAAAGTCGTTTCTGTTCATTATTTTTTGTTCACGAATCACACGAAATAACACCAAATGGTTTTTCTGGGGAAAACACATTATTTCCGAATCGGATCACATCTATTTACTTTACAATCCTATACCCTTCAGAATCTATCAAGCAGTTCCCCGAACGCTTTTAAATCCAGGTTAACGCGAGTTTATATTCTGATGGGGATATAAACGCAGGATCAGTTCCTATCTGCCCAAATAAATCTCTAGTCTACCTCCTTTAACCATGTCGTGGTGGTTGATAAAAAATGAATGGGTTGATTTTTCATTCCACTTGATATCCTTTATAAATCCTTTTTTCTCTTTTTCGTGTTTTATAATCTCCAACTTTGTATTGGAATAAAAGCGATCATCCAGCTCAACGGTTACTTTGTCGAAAACAGGTGCTGTAACGGTATAATTCATATCGCCCGGGCAAACGGGATAAAAACCCATCATAGCATAAACCACCCATGCACTCATAGTTCCGCAATCATCGTTTCCGGGAATACCGTCGGGCGTGTTTTTAAAATAGGTATCAATCAATCTTCGTGTTTCCTTTTGTGCTCTCCATTCCTGCCCTTTCACATAGTTGAATAAAAATGGATAGTGCATATCCGGTTCATTGGCCATATCGAAAAGTCCATCCTCAAAGACTTTTTGAAGTTTTTGGGTGAACTTGTTACCTCCTCCATTGAGTTTTATCAGACCTTTGATGTCATGCGGAATACCAAATGTATATTGCCATGCAGTTCCTTCGTGGAAACCATGAACCGGTTCAAAGTCCTTTCCTTGCAAAGGATCAAAGTCCTGGATAAAAGTGCCGTCTGCTTTTTTAGGGCGGAGCATCTTAAATCCCTTTTTATCGAAATAATTCGTATATCTTTTGGATTGCCTATTGAAACGTTTATAATCCTCATCCTTTCCCAGTTCTTTCGCCAAGACACCCAGGTTCCAATCCGCCAGATACAATTCCAGGGCAATGGAAACCGAATTGTCATACTCTTCGGCAAAGGGCACATAACCGTTTCGCAAGTAAAAATCATTGTTGGTTCTTATCTTATTTTCCTTCTCAGGTGTGGTCGCAGATTTCAGCATGGCCTCGTAGGCAGCCTGAACATCGAAATCTTTTAATCCCCGAAGATAAGTGTCGGTTATCACAGGGAAAGCAGGATCACCGTTCATGGTGTAAGTTTCTTTGCTGTTTAGTTCCCATTTTGGCAGCCATCCGCCTTCTTTGTACATATCCACCATAGACCTAACCATATCCAACTGCTTTTCAGGATACAACAAACTCATCAAAGGGTGGAAATTACGGTAGGTATCCCACAAAGAAAAGACGGTATATCGGTCTCTGCCTTTGACTTCTCCAATACCAAACGATTCCATCATGGGGTATTGACCGTTCACATCGTTAATGATGTTTGGATGTATATTCATATGGTAGAGCGCAGTGTAGAAAACTGTTTTCTGATCCAAAGTACCACCTTCAACTTTCACTTTAGAAAGAACAGATTCCCATTCTTGCAGAGCTTCTCTCCTGGCTCTTTCAAAATCAAAACCTACAGACTCAAAATCAAGGTTTTGTCGCGCGTTTTCGATACTTACATAGGAAACACCAACCTGAACCATTAGGGCTTCGTTCTCCTCTGTTTCGAATGAAAAGTATGCACCGATACTATCTCCGGCCACAGGGTGTAGAAATTCTTCGTAGTACTTGAACTTTCCTGATGTTGCAGACCAGTCCTTTTCCGCCTTCATTGGAGGCATTTTTTTAAAGGCACCAAATGAAGTTGCCGGTTTGCTAAAACGTGCCACAAAATACACCGGTCGCTCGGAATGGCCATGATAACAAAAATTACCCGTCATACGCGAGCCTTCCACTTCCTGATTGCTGATTACTTTGAGGCAAGCACCGGATTCGTTGGTTAGGCTATTGCCTAAATCAATCAGGATATTTGATTGTCCTTTGGGAAAGGTAAATTTGCTTAATCCGGTTCTTTGGGTTGATGTTACCTGGGCTTTTATTCCATATTTATCCAGCATGCAGCTGTAATATCCCGGTTCCGCTTTTTGGGCAGACATATTGCTTCCAAACTCCTTCAAGGAGGCATTGACCTTACCCGTAGTTGGCATCACCGTGATAACGCCTAAATCCGGGCATCCAACCCCGCTGAGGTTCACGTGTGAAAAACCTGTCAGGAATTTGTTATCCCACGAATACGGTGTAGACCACCAACGGGCATCTTTATCCCATTTGTTATCATCGGAACCCGTTACATTAAAAGGAACAACCGAAACCATTCCTTGTGGCACTATTGCACCGGGATTCGTGGTGCCAAAATTGGTTGTGCCAATAAAAGTATTTACGTATTGGGTATAATGCTGGCCGTAAGCCGATACCCCAAATACCGCCAATAAAATCGCTATATGTTTAAGTTTTATCATACTTGTTACATTTTGTAGGTTACAACCCTATTGCTTTTGCTTGCTGTCAAGGCCAAAGGGGAGAACCGTTGCCACTCTTATAATATACCTGTTAGTTGCTAATTGATTAATATTTCATCAACAAACAGCCAACCTTTATGACCTGCTGCGGCATGCCAATCCGGCACCAACCCAAAATTATTTACCTTAACCTTTAAGTATCTAGCTTCCGTTCTACCCAATTGGAAATCTTGCCTCCTTAAAAAAGGTTTTCCCATCTCTTCCTGCGAGAAATTAAGTTTTTGATAACCAATCGTATTATAATTATCATTATCCATTGAAACGGAAATTCTCACTGATGAAGGAGGAAAAATCCACACTCCTGTATTTGACAGATATCCTATGCTTACATTATTAATGGAAATTGGTTGACCGAAATCGATAGTTGCAACCATATCCTCACCATCAAACCCTGTCCATCTGCTATCATTAAAACTTTCCGATCCAATTTCCAGGTCCAACAGCATACTTCCATCCGCATCGCCAAACTTCTTTGATTCATTCAGCAACGTAATTTTAGGAAATCCCTTTTCCAGTTCTGCAAACCTTCTCCCAGCATAATAAGTACGCTCGTATATAAAACTTTGCTCCATTCCATTGGCATAAGCAATCGCTTTTAAATTAGATGTTTTACTAATTATGATAGGCTTTTTATACGCCCCGCTTCTTTTGTTTGGAGTCCTTCCATCCAGGGTATAATATATTTTAGCATTCGAAGTATGGCACGTAAGCTCAATCCTCCTAGACCCTTCAAATACCTCACTGTTATCTTTATCATAAGGTTTATAGGTTATCTTGGGCAGAGCGCTTTGGTTTTTATTTAAATCCACTTTTGCGTATGGCAGATCACCCTGTTTTGTACCCCAATCCTTATTGGGCGTTGACCCCATAATACATATCAATTCCCCGCCATCCATGATTTGATCATGCGTAAGATAGGTCTTTGTATAAGGTTGACCGTTTAACATAACGGACTGGATGTAGATGTTCTCCTTTGGTTTATTTTTGGCTTTTACCTTAAACTGTTTCCCGTTCTCCAGGTTTAATACCACCTCTTTAAACAACGGGGAACCAATAATGTATTTCATATCTCCCGGACAAACGGGGTAAAAGCCCATCGAGCTGAAAATATACCAGGCCGACATTTGTCCCAGATCATCATTATTGACAAGGCCATCCGGTAAATCGAAATAAAAATCATTTATTACCTGACGCACCTTCTCCTGGGTTTTCCATGGTTGACCAGCATAATTATACAAATATGGCATATGTTGCGATGGTTCATCACCATGCCCGTATTTTCCAATAAAGCCGGAGATATCCACATGGGTATGCCCTCCAATTTGGGTGGTATCCGCAAAAATATCATCCAACCAGAGCGCAAACACTTCTTTTCCGCCCATGAGTTCTATCAAACCGTTGACATCATGCGGTACATAAGCCGAATAGCCCCAAATATTTCCTGACACATAATTGGCGATTAAGTCATCCCAAACTTTCGGATTCATTTCGCGCCACTCACCCGTTGTATATTTAGAATATAAAAACTTTTTTACGGGGTGATAAAGATTTTTGTAACCCATACTTCTTTCGGCAAAAAGTGCTGCATCGTTTTGATTCCCCAACTTTTTTGCCAATTGCGAAATACACCAATCGTAATAGTTTTGTTCGGTTGTTTTGGAGACTGCACAGTTTAATTCCGCCGGAACATAGCCCAGCCTGATATATTCTGCCATCCCGTTTTTGTCGTAATTGGGAGAATGTTTTTCCAGGGACATGGCCGCTGCGCGAACAGCCTGATATACTTTTTCCTTGTCAATTCCAGGAATATCTTTTAAGGCTGCATCAGCCAACGGTGAAACCGCATTGTAACCAATCATGCAAACATTATCGTGACCCAGGCATTCCCAAACGGGCAGCCCTACTTTTGTTTCAGTATATCGGCTCGTCAGTGAATTGACAAACTCAGCGGTTTTTCCCTGCTCTATAATGGTAAATAAAGGATTTAATGCCCGGTAGGTATCCCAGGTAGAATAGTTGGAATATTGGGGTATTTTCGATGGATAGGCTTTCCCCTCCAACCAATATTTTCCATCTACATCCGAAACTAAATTGGGCGAAATAAAGGAGTGATACATTCCTGTATAGAAAATTCTTTTATCAGATTCCGATGTACCCTTCACATGAATCTTGTTTAGTTTTTCGCTCCATTTATGCTTTGCTTCAGCAAGGGTTTCTTCAAATGAATTACCTTTTACTTCCGCTTCGTAATTAGCTTTAGCCCCTTTGTAACTCACAAACGATAAGGCTACCTGAACTTCTAACGCTTCATCCGACTGAAGGTCAAACTGTACAAATGCCTTCGTATTATTACCATTGAGCTTAAAAACCTCCGTTATTATTTCATCATCCTTCGCCAAGCCATAACCGGATACCGGTTTTGAAAATTTGGCATAAAAATATACGGTACGCTCCCCCGCTTCCCCATCACATTTTTTGTATCCTCGAAATTCCGTTTCCGAAAGAAATTCCACTCCTGTATCTAATACCTTTTCCATGATATTGTGGGTAGGGTCGATAATTACATTTAATCGACCTTCTTTACCCAAGGTATATCTATGGCAACCTACCCGTTCTGAAGCTGTCAGTTCCACATGGACATCATAATCATCCAACATAACCGAATAATAACCTGCGGATGCTTTTTCCCTGTCATGCGAGAACCGGGAGCGATAACCAGATTCAGGATCCTCCTCTGTTCCAGGATTTAATTTTACTTCCCCTACCATTGGCATCAATAAAATATCCCCCAATCCTGCCAATCCTGCTCCGCTAATATGGGTATGTGCAAATCCTTTTAAAACACTATCGGAATAATGATATCCTGAGCACCAGTTCCATGATTTAAAATCGTTGGATGGGCTCAGCTGTACCATTCCAAAAGGAACCGTTGCTCCGGGAAAGGTATGGCCAATACCGTCGGTACCAATCATAGGATCCACATAATCGATGGGCCGTTGAGATCTGTTTTGGCAGGCCCAGAATCCCAGGATTAATGTGCTAAATATTATAATGTTTTTAACGTGCATACATTCTTCTTTAAAAGAAATCTTAATAAAATATAACTTGAATCACCCCCATCCCTCCATGTTTAATGGATTACTTCCTCCTTAATGTAAGGGTCAAAGGAAAGAGCTATTCTACCATGTAAAAAAACTAATATAGGGCAACCTTAATTTCACATAACACGGATGACTATTGACCAATAACTATTTCGACATCGAATAAGGTGCAGCTTTTTTGCTAACCCCTCTTTCTTTATTTGGGGTCGATGACATCTCAATTGTTATTTTACCACCATTTTGCAATTCTTTATGTGTATAATAATTGCGATCGATTGACTTTCCATTAAAATTAATATGGTTAACATACATATTTTCTTCGCTATTATTATTGGCTTCAATACATAGTTCCTTTCCATCTTCCAGGATTACGGTAACCTTATTGAATAATGGTGCTCCAATTACATACTGATCGGTTCCCGGGCAAACAGGATAGAAACCGAGCGAACTAAACACATACCAGGCAGATGTTTGTCCGTTATCCTCATCCCCACAATATCCATCAGGATTTGGTGTATATAACTTGTTCATCACCTCACGCACTTTCTCTTGGGTTTTCCACGGTTGGCCGGCATAATTATACAAATAAAGCATATGCTGTATCGGTTGGTTACCATGTGCGTAATTACCCATTCCCACAATCTGCATCTCACGGATTTCATGAATAGTAAAACCATAATATGAATTATCAAAAATGGGTGGTAAATTAAATACGGTATCCAATTTGCTCACAAAGGCATTTTTTCCGCCCATTAATCCAATCAATCCTTCCACATCCTGGAATACGCTCCAGGTATAATGTACACTGTTTCCTTCGGTAAAAGCATCGCCCCATTTAAAAGGATTAAATGGAGATTGAAAAGTTCCATCCTCGTTGCGGCCGCGCATCCAGCCTGATTCTTTATCAAACACATTCTTATAATTTTGTGCGCGTGACTTGTACAGATCAATTTCTTCTTGTGGTCTGCCTAATGTCTCTGCTAGTTTCCAGAGGCAGAAATCGGCATAGGCATATTCCAATGTACGTGCCGTGTTTTCATTAATATCCACATCGTAAGGAATGTACCCCAACGTGTTATAATATTCGTGACCATATCGTCCTACAGAATTAATTTCATGGTGCACATTGGCACTGTTTTTAACAATGGCTTCATATAATTTTTCAATATCATAGCCTTTTATTCCCTTTAAGTAAGAATCGGCTATTAAAGAAGCAGAGTTAGATCCAATCATACATCCACGGTGACCCGGACTAGCCCACTCCGGCAGCCACCCACTCTCCTCGTAAGTATTTACCAGACCTTCCATAATTTGGCTATTTAGCTCCGGATACATCAACGTAAAAAATGGGAAAACTGCCCGGAAAGTATCCCAGAAACCATTATCCGTAAACATATATCCCGGTCGCACTTCTCCGTTATACGGACTGTAATGAACTATTTTATGATCCCTATCCAGCTCATAAAATTTACGTGGAAACAGCAAAACGCGGTATAAGGTAGAATAGAATGTTCGTATATGATCTATATTATCGCCTTCTACTTTTATCCTGCCTAATTCTTTATTCCACTCATTCTTACCATCATCTTTGATTTGGGCAAAGGTTTTATTACCTAGTTCACGGTCCAGGTTTAACTGTGCCTGTTCCGGAGATATAAATGAAGAAGCCACTTTTACATTTACTTCTTCTCCTGCCTCAGTTTTAAAGCCAACAACAGCTCCTACATGGTCATCCTCGGCAAAAGTTTTTCCCCTCAACAGTGTAGAATCTATCCAGGTATGAACGATTTCAAAATCCTTGTCGAACTCAGCCACAAAATAGTTATGAAAATTCTCCGGTACACCTCCGCTATTATTTCTGCAATAGCCAATAATCTTTCTTTCTTCCGGGATTATCTTCACCATCGACCCTTTTTTAAATCCATCCAATAAAACAAAAGACTGTTCGTTCTTGGGGAAAGTAAACTTAAAGGCTGCTGCTCTTTCGGTTGGAGTTATCTCTACTTTTGTATCATAATCAGCCAGATAAACACTATAGTAATAAGGCCTTACTTCTTCTGCTTTATGAGAGTACCACGAGGCTCTTTTCTCTTCTTGAAATTGTAAGTCTCCCGTAACGGCCATTAAGGCAAAAGCAGCATAGTCATTTATCCAAGGACTTGGTTGATGCGTCTGTTTGAACCCTTTAATTTGGTAATCGCGATATTTATAGGTCCAGCCGTCACCAAAATTGGCCGTCATGGGTGTCCAGAAGTTCATTCCCCATGGACGTGCAATCGCCGGATAGGTATTCCCGTTTGAAAGGGAAAACTCGGAATCGGTTCCCATTAAAGGGTTAACATACGCTGCATAATCGATACTTGATTTGGGAATTACATACCCTTGTGCATATCCGTTTAAAACAAGCACAATCATGGTCGAAAAGAACAATAAATTCTTCATCATTTTATATTTAACACGCAAATTATTTTTCCTCCACCGCCTCTAGAATTCCGATGGCAGTTGTTTCCTTTAATTTGAGTTCAAAGTTAAATCTAAACAAAGAGCAGTGCAAAAAGATGTGTTATGTCGCAACTGACATTTATTGTGCTATTCCGTTATATCTCGGAGGCGATTAAAAGCCAAGCATTTTACGCCATCATTTCCTTACATGACAAAATAAAAACCTCGTTTTAACAAATGATGTTAACATTTGTTATTAAAATAGGAAATTTAAAAATGATAGGATTAACATTTTATATATATTTGATATATAAAGCTAAAATAGCAGAGCTTAACTTAATTGTGAAACACTGTACACTGTAATGACACCTGAAAATAATATCAGAATCAGTCTGCCATCTTTTTTGATTGAGCCGGGTGATGTTTTTCATATTGTTAGAAGAACAATAACGGCAGATGAAAACCTGGATTACCACGACCATGATTATGCCGAAATATTCTGGATCAAGGAAGGTACCGGTATTCACTATATCAATGGAGAAAAACACCCCATCGAGAAAGGGACATTAGGTTTAATACGTCCTTCAGATACACATACTTTTGTATCATCAGGTAACAATACCGGTTTGGTGGTTACCAACATTGCCTTTTATTTGGAAAGCTTAAAACTTTTTAAGGATAGATATTTTCCGGATTCGGAAACATTTTTTTGGACCAAGGATAAAATGCCATACATGGTTCACCTGAACGCCGACCAGATAAACGAAATTTCATCGCTGACCGATTACACGCTTTCTAAAAAACGGGACTATCTTCATCTGGACATCATGATATTACAGATATTTAAAATGTTGACTGAGTCATTTGAAGCCAAAGCCAAGGGCATCCCCCATTGGCTGGCACTTGCATTGGAACAATATAATTCGCCGCAATTATTCAGGGAAGGAGTCCCCGGTTTTGTGGCACTCACCAACCGTACCACGGATCACGTGAATAAAATAATCAAACAACACCTTAACCAAACTCTTACCGAAACCGTTACAAAAATTAAGATGAGTTATGCCGCACAAAGGTTAACCATGACCAATGTGCCCATCAAAACCATTTGCTATAACTGTGGATTTAACGCGATCGGGCATTTTTACAAAGTATTTAAAAAATACAATGGCATGACACCCAATGAATATAGAGCAGTAAACCATAGGGTGTTTTAATCAGCCTGCAGTGTGTGATTGGCTAGTGTTCGTTAATCGGTGCATTGGCACAATGGTTTCGGTATTCAGTAATATTGTATCCGTTCAGTTTTCGAAATTAGGTGTGTCCAAGGTGCAAATCTCCAACTTCACCAAAAATTATATCATACAATTCGGGTATTCTTTTTTGAATATACACTAATGACTAAAGGCTGCTGCCTGATAAAAAAAAACCGCAAGCCCCTCAAAGACGAGAAACTTGCGGTGACGAAACACAGTCAACCTCTTTAGGATGACATTATGTACAACCTTTTATTTTAGTCTGCACTTACGGCAGCATTCCACGAAATACCTCTCATATCACCCATATAGTTTCCTGTTTCATCGGCAAACTTAACGCCTTTAACTCTATCTAATGGGAAATAAGCATTCAAACCTGTTTCATCCCCAGTAATATCTGCGTCAAGCTCGCCAGGGGCGCGAACGACATCCCAAAGACGGAAATCCTTCATGTAACCATCCATTTTACCCCAGCCATTACCTAGCCACATTTCTCCCCAACCAGAATTGTTTGGAGCACCTATGTCTTCAAATACTGCTTCTTCAACTCCATCAACAAATATCTTAGTTGTGCGGGCAGTATTGTCATGCACTAAAGCAACATGTTGCCACACTCCGGTTTTCATCACCAACGGGTCTGTTTTTGGACCTTGCCATCCTGCACCTGCATTTGTAAAGTTCCAAAGACCGCCTGCACCCAATACGTTTTCTTCTGTAAGTTCATCATATCCATAAACCCAAACACCATATTCTCCGTTATTAAAGAATTCGCCGGTTCCATAACCGAATAATGACTTAACTTTCACATTAAATTCAACGGTATAATCTCCTTGAGGCGTATAGTTAGGCGTAATACGCAAACCTACTGCACTTGACAAATCACGATCAATCAATATACCATCGGCATCACCCACTAACATTGAGTTGATTAAAGCAATATTTTCATCAACAGTAGTAGCATAGTCATCCAAAGCAGACTGACGGGTCTCATTTTCAAGTTTATCATTACCGTCAGCGATAATCTCGTCAATAAAATCTAAAGTTCCTATTGGGTAATCTCCATCTTGTTCTCCTTCCGTAACCGTAGCTCTGAAATCAGTAATTTTAGTGATAGCTGCATTAATATTATCGTAAACCAATACTATAACAGGAGGTTCTGCAACCCATTCAATACTACCTACCGTGGTAGCAGTATAATTACCGGTAACATCGGTGAATTCTGAACCTAAATCAGATCCGAACGGGAAATAACAAACCAATCCAGACTCAGCACCTGTGATGGTAGCTGTTCTGTTAGCTTCAATTGTAGCCGCATCCAGCACTGACCCCCACACTCTAAAATCTTTAACCAAAGTGTTACATACGCGGTCGGTCCACATAGGACTATTACCAATCACGAATGGTTTATCAGCTGCTAATAGATGGGTATTTTCATTTTCTGCTAACTTAACACCATTGATATAGAGCTCTTGAACAGAACCGGTATTAGTCATGGTAACATCTATCCATTCACCTGACTTCATTGTACCGGCACCTGCCTGATCTCCTGTATCCACCCAATTATTGTTACCTACAACTACCTGAATTTTACCGTCACTAAAGTATCTAACACCAAAACCACTATCAGGACCTGATTGCTCTGCCGAGAAAAGGTTGTTTGAATAGCCTTTTGTATTTAAGTCGACGACATAACACTTGATTTCAATGGTCCATGCTCCATTTAAAACAGTTTTGATATTATCCGAGATTTGGATATAAGTATCATTTTCCTGCTTAATCCATGGCATGGCAACAGCCACGGTACTTGCTTTAAACAAATCAACAGCAGCCTGCAATTTTATTACCGCATCATCTAAATCGGCTTGCGATCTTGCATTTTCTATTTTCCACTCAACCCAAGATAAGGCGCTCTGAAGTTTATCAATGGAACCTGGCTTATAATATCCGGCATCAATTCCCTCCTCGCTACCGGCAATCAATGTCTCCGCTTCTGTCATTAATCCATCCAACGAAGTATTGGCGAAGCCACCACTTGTTTCGTCATCTTCACATGACACAAAAGAGAATGCCATGAAGATGGATAGAATACCTATTAAAAAGGCATTATTATATGTTTTTACGTTCATTTCTCTACAATTTAAAAGTTACTGTTCATTAATCCAGAAGTCTTATCCTTCGTATCGGCCACATCCCACCACAACCTAATATCCATTCTATCTGATTCAATCGTATTTTTGGAGCTGGGCATAAGTTCCGAATCAAATTCATGAGCATTGTCGGGATAACGAATACGTTTTACCCATGTTCCTGAAGCTACACTCGCGCTTCCGCTTACACCATCAATTGGCAAAGTAATATCGGGATAATCCGTTCTTCGGAAATCAGCCCAGGCTTCTATTCCATTCGGAAAATTAGATATCCATTTATGCGTAATTATTTTCTTCAACTTCTCTTCATTAGACCCATCAAGTGCAGATACACCATCAATATACGCCTGTGCATCCGCAGCATCAACTCCCACATAATCCATTGAAGCCTGAATACCTTGACGCATTAAATCATCAGGGTCACCACTTCCCCATCCTCTCAATGCAGCTTCAGCTTGTAAAAACAACACTTCGGTATAGTACATAATTGGCATATACACAATGGGATCGTTACCTAAGTCCTTTGCAAAATCAATAAAAGTTCCCGTCATATTTATGGTAGCAAAATCAGAAGCATCATCAGGAAGCACATCATAACCGTTTTCAACACCCACAATTTTTGAACTACCAAATAAAGGCGAACTTTCCTTATAAGTAAACCATCTCCACGCTCTAGGGTCTTCATTTACTGTGGACTGATTATATAAATAGTTGGTAAAAGTTTTAGAAGCTCTGATATTGTTCCAGTCCCAAGCCATTTTGTCAAGGTAATCGAACCATGTGTCTTTCTGAAAAGGTATTCTGGCTACATCATCATTACTTTGCATTACCCCTCCGGCTATTCCTTTCTTAACTTCTTCCTCTGCCTTGGCAGGCGCTACATTTGCCAAACGCATTCCTAATCTTAAACGAAGAGAATTACCAAACCTTTTCCACTTTTCTACATCACCATTAAAAAACAGATCTGAACTTCCGTAACTATATTGAGAAGCATCACCGGCGTCTAATGCAGCAATAGCTACATCTAGTCGGTCAAATAGATCATCATAGATTTCCTCCTCCGTATTATAAGGGACCTGAACTCCATTTCCTGCGTCGAAATAAGGAATATCACCATATGTGGCGGCCATCCTGGCCCATTCATGCACCATCCATATCTCACTAATATTCACAGCATTCGCAAATGCCGGATCGTCTCCGAAGTTACTTTTGATAAAATTCGCATCTACCAATTCCTGTGTATAAAACTCAATCCACTGGTTACCTATCCAACCATTCACATATTCATATCTGGGCGATTCAAAACCGCTTACTATATTTGACCAATACTGGGCATAAAAGTCATCATACAAGTTCGTATTTCTTTGATAATTTTGTCTCGGTGTTTGTAACATCTGCACAAACAACCAGGCAGGCTCACCTGAATTAACCACACCATCTTTTGTATCTATTGCCTCAAAGTCATCAGTACAACCCACAAAGCATGCAGATAATAATAAGACCGATAAACCAATAATTATATTTTTCATATTCGTTGTATTAGAAATTAATGTTTAATGAACATCCTATTGAACGGGTTACCGGTACCGGAGAAAAGTCAAAAGCTTGCGCTCCATAACCATTGTTACCTGTTGAGCTAAATGCACTAGCGTCAGGCACTGTTCCAGGAGTATCCTTATACAAATAAAATAAGTCTCTACCTACAATTGCAAATCTCGCACTGGAAATAAAAGTTCCAGGTATTTTATCTAACATATATTTGGGGATATTATACCCGACAGAAATTTCTCTTAGTTTCACATAAGAAGCATCATACATAAACTCTTCATCAACACCCGCAACTTTTCCAAAATATGCCTGAGCAGAAGTAAGCGTTGTGTTAGAAGCTCCCGTTTCCGTTACTCCGTCCACATAAAAATCTTCCCTTTCATTTCCATTTCCGGTATCAAGTGTTCGCATTGAGTTACCTGAACCTGTGACAGAAGCCTCTGTCATGGAGAAAATATCACCGCCAAATTGCATCCCGAACAAAGCGTTTACAAACAATCCTTTAAAGGAAGCATTTAGGCCTAACGAACCCGTAAAGTCGGCTTGGATATTCCCAAGCTTTTCTTTTTCCTGTGCGATGACCGGCAATCCTTGAGAATCCACAATAATATCACCATTTTCATTTCTTTCGTAAACAGTTCCATAGATATCGCCTAGCCTTTTTCCTTCATAACCTCTCACCTCAACAGACTGTGTATTATCAGAATAGAATTTAAAAGGTGCATTTTCTTCATCGCCTTGTTCTTTTGTTAAAAGCCAATCAATTTCACCTATGTTTTTAGAAAAATTAAGCGTTATGCCTAAATTAAAATCGTTGGTTCTAATTGGTGTGATAGTCGCTAAAGCTTCAATACCTTTGTTTAAGATTAATCCGGTATTTGTTTTATAATATCTATAACCCGCAGATTGAGGGTTTTCAACAGTTACGATCTGGTTTTCCGTTTGCTCATTGTAGTAGTTGGCTTCAACTTTTAATCTGTTGTTAAATGAACTAAACTCTACACCGAACTCAATTACCGTTGATAATTCAGCTTTAATATTAGGATCTACAATATTGTTAGGAATATTTAATGTGGTTAAACCATTGATACCGGTTCCTAAACTCAAATCAACATCTGTAAAATATGCATCAGGATCTTTACCTACCTGTGCCCAGGAAGCTCTTGCTTTTAAATAATTGATCCAACCAGGCAACTCTACCATTTCTGAAATAATACCACTTAAACTTACCGAAGGATACGAAAAATAGTAGTTACCTAAAGGTAAACTCGAACTCCAATCATGACGCGAAGTTAAAGTTAAATAAGCCATATCTTTATACCCAAGATCCAATGAGCCATATAACGATTGAATCTCTTTTTCCTCAAACGATTCGGTAACATTCATATTATTACTGTTTTCTGCTCCGGCTAAGAAGAAATAGTCTTCTCCAATCAATTTACCAGAATTAGCCGTCATCGTCTCTGTATATCTATGTAACTTATTGCCACCAAATGTAACTCCCAGGTTTAAGTCTTCATTAAAATCTTTATTATAGCTGAACAAAAACTCATAATTTTCCTCTTCAAAGAATTTTTCTCTTGAATTATAGGTAGGTGTGACCGATATCTGATCTTCATATTTTGTTCCCCAAACACTTCCATATCTGTAAGAATCCAAACCATATTTCAGTCTTAATGACAAATCCTTCATTAAATTAACATGGGCTGCAAAATAACCAAAGTAACGGTTACGCTCGTCATTGTTCACTCTTTGCTCCTGCAGGAAATATGGGTTTCTTGAATTCGCACTTGGGTTTTCGGTAATCACACTACTTGAGCCATACAGATATTCAACATGTTTGTTATCCTGAATAACATAACCTGGAGCCAAATCATTCAACCTTATATTGGTTGGCATGGCGTTTAAATATGAGGTGTAACTATAAAAACCAATTTCCGGCCGGTTAGCACCCTCGTTTTTAATGTACGATAACTTTGTATCTATCTTTAACCATGGATTAATTTGGTAAGCAGCCTTTAAATCGAAGTTGAGCTTATCTACTTCGTGACCTTTAAATATCCCCTCTGATTTATTTTTTCCAATAGAAACCCTATAGTTTCCTTCTTCATTGC
Source organism: Saccharicrinis sp. GN24d3 (assembly GCF_052400645.1). Taxonomy (NCBI): domain Bacteria; kingdom Pseudomonadati; phylum Bacteroidota; class Bacteroidia; order Marinilabiliales; family Marinilabiliaceae; genus Saccharicrinis; species Saccharicrinis sp. GN24d3. The sequence goes on along the minus strand of NZ_JBQTGI010000041.1, from coordinate 1,385 downwards.
TGTTAGCAAACGCAATCGAATTATTATAACTCAATCCGGTTTGAGCAAACTTTTTTACCTTATCACCTTCTCCAACATATGGTAACATTTCCCCATTCCATGCTTCCCGCAATTCACCATCGTATTTTGGTCCCCAGGCTGAAGAGGCAGTGGAAGAATATACTCCTTCTGTTCCCTGACCATATTGATTTTGCGTTTCCAACACATATGCTACATCTGAAACTGTTACATTGCCTGAATAACTAATATTAAGACCTTTAGAATCACTACCATCCTTTGTAGTAATCATTATTACACCGTTTGCACCTCTGGATCCATATAAAGCAGCAGCCGGACCTCCTTTTAACACAGATATATTTTCTATATTCTCGGGGTTGATATCGAGCAAACCACCTCCATTAGAAGTACCACCCCAGATACCACCATTACTTCTCTCTTCTCCTGAGAACGGTACTCCGTCAATAACCCAAAGTACGTTATCATCTCCAAGCAAAGAACTTGTACCCCTAATATCTAATCGTGAGTTACCTCCTACACCGCCGCTTGTTGTGATATTAACACCTGCAACTTTACCTTGTAAAGCACTTGTAACATCCGGGTTCGCTGATACGTTCAAATCTTCCGAATTAACATCCTGGACAGCATAACCTAGTGCTTTCTTTTCCCTTTTTATACCAAGGGCAGTTACCACTACCTCATCTAAACCTGTTACATCTGCCATCAATGTAACATTTATAGTGTTCTGACCAGCGATGGCCACTTCCTGAGGTCTAAATCCGATAAAAGAAAAAGTTAAGGTTGACTGATTACTTCCAACCTCAAACGTATACACCCCATCAAAGTTGGTAATTGTACCGTTCATATTATTTTCTTTTTCAATTACGTTAACTCCAGGTATGGGCTCCCCGGTTTCATCTATAACTTTACCTGTAATTTGATGCTGCGCAATAAGTGTTGCGGAAGCAAAAAACACAAGTACAAATAGACTTAAAAAACTTTTCGTCATGGTTCTCATTTTTATTAGTTTTTCTTCAATTTAGAGACACTTTTTCTTGTTTAATCATTCCTACTACATACCGATTTAATTGACAGTTTACTTGATATCAAGCTAGAAGAGCTGTCATAACGTATCATTTTGTCTTCTCCATGGAATTTGATTTAAATTTAATATTTACTGTTAATTTTTGTATGTTTTCATTAATTTTTGTCAACACCAAAAGTAAGCCTATACCAAACCATAATCAAATTTATTGATTACTCTAAAACGGTTTTTTATTACCTTTCAACGTTAAACCCGCAATATGCATTGTTACTACTCAGCAAGCAAAAACGAAATATAAGTAACATGGTTTCCTTGCTGTATTTGTTTCTGAGTTGCAAAGCGT
>NZ_JBQTGI010000040.1:0-31980 GCF_052400645.1 Saccharicrinis sp. GN24d3 | reverse complement strand
TTAAATAGTGTAATGTATTCTTGCTAAATAAAATCGTTGAAAGTAATCGGGACAAGTTATGCCTCGTTTCAGTAAAGACTTGTTTTATTGCACTTGCAATGCTCATGACGAACCTCCAATACATAATCCTGTTTAAAATATTTCCCTCAAACTCCTACTGACGCTGCGCATCGTCCTTTTTTTGAAGGAACTGAAAAAAACAACATTACCCACCTTGCTTTTCTTTATATTATGTCGTAATTTGAATGCTAGGCCAAAACATTCGACCTATCGCAGACAACATCATTTTTTATATTCATTCCTATTATTAACCAATAAAAGTTAGAGTTATGGCAGAAAGTGTTTACAAAGTGATCGAATTAGTGGGTACTAGTACCGAATCATGGGAAAAAGCCGCAGAAGCCGCTATTAGCAGAGCAGCAGAAAGCCTACGCGATCTTAGGGTCGCAGAAATATCTAAACTCGACCTACAAATCAAAGATGGCAAAGTGGAAGCCTATCGAGCAAGAGTGATGGTTTCGTTTAAGTATGAAAACAGTTAACATAACCCACACTGCTAACCTATCAGTTGAACATACTAGGCAAGGTATGGCCTGATTCTTTCCATATTCTTGTTTTTAGCGAATCAGGCGTATCCTATCAGACAAACAAGCACTTACGGAGATGTAGGTGCTTTCTTTTTATATAGCAGGTACCACAACTTTCTACCTTTCTCCTCTATTCTTACAAAAAGAGCATAATCTTAGAAACTGGAAAATACATCTTTTATAAACTTTTCTTTATAATTCATCATCTATTTTACGCCGAAAACAACTTCAATCTGAAAATGTTACTATTTTTATACCGCCAACTTTACGATTAAAATTGTTAAATGGATTATTCGTTAATAGATTTATTAAAACTGATAGGAGCCGTAGGCCTCTTTTTGTATGGTATGAAGCTGATGAGTGAAGCTTTACAGAAAGTTGCGGGTTCTAAGATGAGAAGCATCTTTGCTGCCATGACCTCCAATCGCTTTTTGGGTGTATTGACCGGCTTATTGGTTTCCGCTACCATCCAATCGTCCAGCGCCACCATATTAATGGTGGTTAGTTTCGTGAATGCCGGTTTGGTTTCTTTGGTAGAATCTATTGGGGTAATTATGGGTGCCAATGTGGGCACCACTATTACAGGTTGGCTAATTTCATTGTTTGGGTTTCGGTTTAATTTCACCGAATACGCTTTGCCTTTAATGGCGGTAGGATTTCCCTTGGTTTTTTCTAAAAGTACGCGTCATAAATCATGGGGTGAGGCCATCATTGGCTTTTCCATTCTATTTATGAGCCTCGATTTCATCAAAACAACATTTCCAGATGTAGATAGTAATCCTGAAATATTAAGTTTTTTATCAGATTATACGAATTTAGGTTTTACTTCGATTCTACTTTTCCTTTTTATTGGTAGTTTTTTAACTGTAATCGTTCAATCTTCAGGGGCTACCATGGCTATCACCTTTGTAATGTGCAGTCAGGGATGGGTGCCATACGAGCTGGGTGCCGCAATGATTCTGGGCGAGAATGTTGGAACCACCATAACCCCAAATATTGCGGCCACTATCGGTAATATTTCCGCAAAACGTACCGCCCGTGTTCATTTGTTATTTAACCTCCTGGGGGTGGTTTGGATGCTATGTGTTTTCACTCCCTATACTTCGTTTATCAAGGACATCTTAACCAATGTAAATGCAGTTTCTGTTAAGAATCCTCAAGCCCTTATTCCGTTTTCCCTGGCGCTGTTCCATACCTCATTTAACGTGATTAACCTACTGCTGTTTATTGGGTTTGTACCATTAATGCACAGAGTGATTATTGAATTGGTGCCCCACAAAGGGGAGGAAGGTGAAGAATTTAAGTTAAGATATATCACCACAGGCATGCTCTCGACCTCTGAGCTTTCTATTCTTCAGGCAAAAAAGGAGCTACAGTCCTATGCTAAGCATACCAATAAAATGTTGGGCTTCAACAGAAAATTGTTATTGGAGGAAAATGAGAAGAAATTCAACAGACATTATGCAAACATCGAAAAATACGAGTCGATCAGCGACGATGTGGAAGTTGAGATTGCCAATTATCTGGCCAAAGTTTCGCAAGGGCAACTAAGCGAACAGAGCCGAATAAGAATCAGGGCCATGCTTAAATTGGTCAGCGACTTGGAGAGTATTGGCGATAGCAGTTTTACACTGGCCCGCATCATCAACCGCATGCATAGAAACAACATTAAGTTTTCCCCTTTAATCATGGAGAAACTGGATCTGATGTTTAATTTGGTGGAAGAGTCGCTAACCGTAATGCGCCAGAATTTAAATACGGACGAAAAGAAAATAGAACTGACAAGGGCCAACAAGATTGAGCAGCAAATCAACCAATATTTCGAACAATTAAAATCCGAGCACCTTGAAAGTTTGAAGAACAATGACTACTCCTATGATGAAGGAATTGTTTTTACCGATATTTTTCATGAGTGCGAGAAGATTGGGAATTTTGCTATCAATGTTTCCGAGGCTTTATACGAAACCAAACGATAAAACATATCCTGTTTATATTCTTTGTCCCCAGATTTACGGCGTGTAATAATTTGATATGACATGAGGTAAATCTGGGGACAAAAGACAAATAGAATTATACAGTAATTTCTGTGGGTTGGCCAACTGGTGGTGCAATTAATAATTCAATGTTTTACGGGTTACAGCTATAAAAATATCCATCTCCCTTAACCGGCTTTTAATAGCAAGCAAATCCTTTATCGAAATCAAACCAATTTTATAATTGCATTCCGGCCCCGAATATTCCTCTGATATACTAATAAATTTAAATTGAGCTAAATCCTCTTGCTTTTTATAACGAAGGTATATTTCTATTTCACCTGACTGTTCATACAAAAACTCCTTGTAATAATTCTTCTTTTTATACTCGTATTTATAGTCATGACCAATGGCCGTAATATCGGACAGCACTGCAGAACCCGTGGGATGCCCCCCGGCACCTTTACCGAACATGAACTGTTTGTCGTAAGCCAATCCTTTTATCACAACACCATTAAACTCGTCCTCCACATTATAGATATATTTATCCTTCTTAACCAAACGGGGCAATACGAATAAGGAAATTTTATTCTCTTCCTGTTTTTCAACCTGTCCCACCAGTTTAATCTTATATCCTTTTTCTTTGGCGTAACGAATATCGAAGTCCGAAATATTAGATATACCATAATGTAAGACGTCGTCAGGATTTACGATCGTACCAAAACTATGTGCGGTTAGAATCACCAATTTAAACAAGGAATCGAAACCATCCACGTCAAAACTTGGATCGGCCTCTGCAAAACCAAGGTCTTGAGCTTCTTTTAGCGATTCCGCATACCCTTTATTGCAATCAAATATTTTTGACAGAATATAATTGGAAGAGCCATTGAGAATACCGGTGACCGACAACAACAGGTCATTATCATAATATTCTTCGAGGTTGCGGATGACAGGGATACTGCCACATGCAGAAGCTTCATACAATAACGAAACATTATATTTCTTTTGAAGTTCAATCAGTTCCGCCAGGTTTTCCGCGATCATCTTTTTATTGGCCGAAACCACGTTTTTTCCATTTCTTAGCGCAGACGTAACTATATGGTAAGCCTCATCAGCATCCGAAATCAATTCTACTATTAAATTGATGTTCTCATCATTGATCAGCTCGTTCGCCGAGTAGCAAAACATGTCAGAGGGCAGTGCTCGTTCCTTTTTATTCTTGACACATATCTTTACGATTTTGGCATCTAAAGCAGGGCTTTTTTGAAGTACATCAAACAATCCTTGTCCTACTACCCCAAAACCAGCTAAACCAATTCTTAGTTTTTTCTTCATTTTATTTTATCAGGATTTATTTATAAGCACATAACACGCACTCCGGGCGCGCTTTGGATACGGACCCGGAGATAACACTATTACGATTTTTCGAATCCCTGTTCTAAATCCGCCAAAATATCATCGATATGCTCAATACCAACGGACAAACGAAGCAGCCCGGGTTCAACCCCTGAAGCTTTTTGCTCTTCCAAAGACAATTGTTCGTGCGTGGTTGTACTGGGATGGATAATCAAGGTCTTTGCGTCCCCCACATTAGCCAGGTGACTCACCAAACCCAAAGATTCAATGAATTTATCCGCTCTTTCGTTACCGCCCTTAATTTTAAAAGTCATCACACCTCCAAACCCTCGTTTCAAATATTTCTGCGCTAATTGGTGATACGGCGAACTCGCCAAGCCCGGATAGTTTACATACTCTACCTCATCGTGTTTTTCTAACCAGGCAGCCACTTTCAACGCATTCTCAACGGTTCTGTCCAATCTTAGCGACAAGGTTTCTAATCCTTGCAACAGTAAAAATGAGTTAAACGGGCTAAGTGCAGGCCCAAAGTCACGCAAGCCTTCAACTCGGCAGCGAATGGCAAATGCGATATTTCCAAACGGGCTACCTTCGCCAAAAACCTCCCAAAATTTAAGGCCATGATAACCTTCGCTAGGCTCGGTCAATGACGGGAACTTTCCGTTGCCCCAATTGAAGTTTCCTCCATCCACAATAACACCACCGATGGATGTTCCGTGCCCTCCAATCCACTTGGTGGCCGACTCTACTACCACGTTTGCTCCATGCTCTAACGGACGAAACAGGTAACCTGCCGCACCAAAAGTATTGTCTACAATTAATGGAATTCCATGGCGTTTGGCAATCTCTCCTAGTTTCTCGAAATCGGGAATATTAAAACGCGGGTTACCAATGGTTTCAACATATAACGCTTTTGTATTTTCATCAATACGTGCCTCATAATCCTCCGGGTTGTCGCCCTCTACAAAGCGAACATTGATACCTAAACGTTTAAATTGCACTTTAAACTGGATATAGGTACCTCCATATAAATACGATGTAGACACAAAATTATCTCCTGCTTGCAAAATATTGTTTAATGCAATAAACTGCGCCGCTTGCCCCGAAGAAACAGCCACAGCCGCCGCTCCGCCTTCAAGTGCCGCAATCCTTTTTTCAAACACATCGGTGGTAGGGTTCATAATTCGGGTATAGATGTTCCCAAACTCTTTTAAACCAAATAAGTTTGCCGCATGCTGCGAATCGTTGAACAGGTACGATGAAGTTTGATAAATAGGTACAGCACGCGAATTTGTGTCGGAATCAACCTGGTGTCCCGCGTGTAATTGAAGTGTTTCAAATTTTAAATCAGCCATGGTATAAATAATTTAATAAATAATAAACAATATTAGTTTTACTCCTTAATGCCTGACGCATTATATTCAGAAGTTATTTGTTTTATTATTCAAATACAATGCGTCGCGACACTATAATGTCATCATCATTCGACCCATCATATCCATTACCGCACATGAATGATTACCAGTAGACTTTGAAATAAAGCTATCGGTATTAAGAGAAGTAGATATGTAATTTATACGAATCACAAAAAAATTACGTTTTTACAAATAAAGGAAATAATAAAGATAAATAAAAGAGTTTCGTGTCTTATTTTGAGAGATTATGAATAAAAAGATTAATTAATCCAAAACGCAACCTTTTCTTAAAATATGAGTCAAAACATCAGAAACCATTTAATCGTCACCAACCATGAAAAAGCTACTTTATTCAAACTGGCTAAAAATCAAAAATATTGACATCCCGGTCAGATTTTTGTTGCTACAAGTTCTGGTACTTATTGCGGTTATTTTTTTTATAGCCTTCTAACTTCTAAAGAAATGAGCATCCTAAAGCGGATGCTTTTTTTATGTCCGTTTTTCACATTTATTCTCATCTCCCAAACAATCCTTCCTCCCGCCCTTGTTTATTTCCAAAATGATAAGTTAAGTCAATAATTGGCAATATAGGTGTTTCGGTTCCGTTTCCAAAAGTCATCCAGTAGCCTGCTGAAAGAGAAAATCGAGGTGTCAACTTAAGTTTTACCGAGGAATTCTGTTCCACAGATTTTCCCACCGGACTATCTGAAAACAACCCTCTTACCGCCAACGTGGCATATAAATTTCTCCGGATATAAAAATCGCCCTGAATTCTGGCAGACCAAAAGCCGCCACCACCTAATATTACATTACTTCGCTGACGCAACAGTTTTCTTTGCATAAGTTCAACATCGGTTTCTTCAACCTCAAATCCATAATCGTAGGCAATAGCACCCGTTAATATTATGTAAGCTTGTTCAGCGCTTCCGCAATTTAAATCCTTTAAAAACGGCTTACTCAGTATCAGTTCATTTTTAAGCGCTATGCTAACGGGCAAATTTCTGTTTAGTGGATATATACTGGTATACCCCAATTCATTTCCCCAATACAGCATGGGAGCATAGGAATATACCTGATGACGCGAGGCAAAATACCACTTACCTTCAGTCCATCTCTTTTTCAGATAAAATGCGGGAACCACGGCTAAACCACCTATGGAAGTACCAAATTCAACTCCTTTCCTATTAGAAAATCGGGATGGTGTGATGATGCTAATATTACCCGCATTTTGAGGAACCGTATTAGCCGTTTCGTAGCTCCAAATAAAATCGGCACGTGCCTGTGAAGCATTATGCCCCATGGGTTGTAATGGATTAAACTTGTTATACTGGCTCCTTTTATTAGCTTGTTCCTGTCGTTTGCGAATTTCGCGTTTGCTGGTCCCTTTGTTTCTTTTTTGAGATGACAAAAAAGGATGATTAAAAGCTAGAATCGCCAGTATAAGAAAAAGCAATTTAAAAGAATTTTTCATTGGTCTAAACTCGAATTATAACTTCCTAATTAATTAAACGAAAGGCAAAATAAATTATTTTAACCGCCCTGTGCAATAGATAAAGAATATCCGTTTCGGGTTTTAGTGGAAACTTAAGAAACTATTAATGTTACTAAAGTTTCCGAAACGAAAATCCTTTTATAAATTTGCACTTAATGAAAGAAAAGGATGAATATATTGAAAAAATCACGCCCCTTTTTTTACAATATGGCATTAAGAGTGTCAGTATGGATGATATTGCTACGGAATTAGGCGTTTCTAAAAAGACTCTTTACCAAGTGTTTATCGACAAAAAAGAACTCGTAACAAAAACAATTGAACACATTAAATCAGACATGGAAAACATCATCAGGGAGTATTCCAAATCAAACCTGAATGTCATCGAAAAAGAGGCTCGGCAACGCAAAAAATACATGGAAACCTATTTGAAGATTAAGCCAACCTATGTGTACGATTTAAAAAAATTTTACCCTACTGTTTTTCACGATTTCATGGAATACAAGACACAATTGATTTCTGAAACAACCAGAAACTTTGTTCAGGAAGGTCAAGACCAAGGATTATTCAGGAATGATTTAGATCCTGAGTTCATGAGCAAACTTACTGCAAAACTGACTTTTGCCGTATTTCATCCTGAAATTGATACTTTCTCAGAAAGCGATTTAACATCCAAACGATTCTCGGACCAATTTTTTATTTACCACATGAATGGTATCTGTTCCGAAAAAGGCCGTAAATTACTTAATGAACTTTTAAAAGATGAATTGCTTTAAGTTTATAATAAATCAACATTATATGACAACTATTTTTAAACTATTCCCCATACCCCTCCTCCTGTGCATAGCTTTAACAAGCAGGGCACAAACAGACACATTGGAAGTTTCGTTAAAGCAAGCCATGGCATATGCTACGGAATTTGGCTATCAAAGCATTAATGCGCAAACAGACATTGAAATTGCAAGAAAGAAGGTCAGGGAGACACTGGCAATAGGATTGCCTCAAGTAAATGCTTCCGCGGATTTTTCGAAATACCTGAAAGTGCCTAAAGTTATTTTGGATGCGACAACGTTTGATCCTAATGCACAGGAAGGTGACATTTTTGAAGCTGAATTTGCTCAACCTTATGGCCTGGCATCTGATCTCAATGTGACACAACTACTTTTTGATGGTTCTTATTTTGTAGGATTGCAAGCCAGTAAGGTATATGTGCGCCTTTCGGACAATGTCAAAGAAAAAACAGATATAGAACTAAAGCAAGCGGTGGCTGAGGCATACTTTATTGCCTTAGTTGCCCAACAAAATATTTCCGAGTTTAAGAAAAGTTTAGAAGTAAATAAAAAGACATTAAAACAAACGAAAGCTTATTTTGAGAACGGATTTAAAGAGGATATCGATGTCGATCAGATGCGCTTAATGGTAAACGAATCGGAACGACTTTATACCGATGCATTAAATCAAGAACAAATTGCCATAGCCATTCTAAAATTCGCTATGGGTTATGCGATTGAAAAACCGCTTAAATTAACCGACAAAATTAATGGCTTATTGGATTTTATTTCGATTACACCTATGGATAGCCGCGATATTAAATCGCATATCGATTACCGGTCATTGATTACTCAAATTGATATTAAAAATTTGGATATTAAAAATCAAAGAGCGGTGGCTATGCCAAAATTAAACGCATTTTTTAATTATAATTATTCCATGTCCGGCCAGGAACTTAGCAGTCTTTACGATTTCGATGCTACACTTGTTGGATTAAGCTTAAGCGTTCCAATTTTTTCTTCTGGTCAACGATCTGCTCAAATGAAGCAAAAGAAACTAGAGCTTAAAAAATTAGACTCGGATAGGTCTATGCTTGAGCAGAGTTTGAAGCGTGATTTGCTCGTTGCGGAGACCAACCTGGAAAATGCCCGTCAACAATTTAACAATGCCAAGTTGTCTAAAGAAATCTCAAAACGTATTTACGACAAATCCCTTATCAAATTCGAAAATGGGATGATGAACAGCCTGCAACTGTCACAAAACGAAAACAATATGGTCGAAGCTATTATATTGTTCAGTCAGGCATCATCCAATTACTTTAATAGGTATATCCAATACCAAAAAGCTACATCACAACTCTAACATTGCAAAATAATTTTATACCGATGAAAAAGATATTAACAATTCTGCTTTCAGCAATGATATTGGCATCATGCGCCAAACCTGAAAAAGATCAGATTAAAGCCAAGATCAAAGAGAATATAAAAACGATTCAAAAGCTTAAGAAAGAAAACGAAAAGTTGGAAAAGGATCTGTTAAAATTCACCGACGAACAACCGAAGCATAAGGTTCCTGTTATAACCCGGGAAGTTAAGCCTAAAGTGTTTAATCACTATATCGAAGCCAATGGTTTGCTCGAAGCTGAGGAGATTGCCATCATCAGTTCCGAAGTGCCGGCACAGGTTAAAACTATCCATGTTAAAGAAGGGCAGAAAGTGAATCAGGGCGATATGTTAGTTTCCCTTAATTCCAACGTTCTAGGGAATGCCATACGCGAAATTGAAACCAACCTGGATCTGGCGACCATTACTTACAACAAACAAAAGAATCTATGGGAGCAGAACATAGGTTCCGAAATGGAATACCTTCAGGCCAAAGCTCAAAAAGAATCCCTGGAAAGTTCGCTTAAATCGCAAAAGGAACAACTTAAACTGTACAATATCACAGCTCCTTTCAGCGGATCGGTAGACGACATCATAATTAAGGAGGGCGAACTTGCATCACCCGGCATGACTCCAATACTACAATTGGTAAATTTAAACAGCATGAAGGTGAATGCTGATGTATCTGAGGTTTATTTACCCAGCATCCATAAGGGGGATACTATCCTGTTAAGTTTCCCGACCTACCCTGACATGGTCATAAAAACCCCTGTTCATCGCACGGGTAACGTTGTACATCCCGACAACAGGACCTTTAATGTGCAACTGGTATTAAACAACATCGACAACAAACTTAAGCCTAACATGATGGCCACACTTAAAATAAACGACTTTAGCATGAACAATGCGTTGACCGTTCCATCAGCCATCATAAAAAATGATATCACAGGCCAGTTTTTGTTTGTGGTTGAAGATGGTAAAGCTAAAAAGGTGTATGTGGAAACCGGACGCTCGTATATGGACGAAACCGTTGTTACCAATGGACTAATGGGCGGAGAGCAAGCGATTGTGGCAGGATACAACACCGTTTCCAACGGTGCCCTTGTAGCCCAAAAATAAGGATTGCACATTGTCATAATGGATATAATAACGATTATTTATGCAAGGAAAAGAGAAAAAGTCGAACGAGAGATTTAAAGATAAGGTAGTGAGGGAATTTAAACTCACCACGCTAGCTTTAAAGAATAAAACCACCGTATTACTATTAACTTTTTCGGTGATAGTTTTTGGGCTGTTTTCATATAATACGCTTCCCAAAGAATTGTTCCCCGAGGTTAAGTTTCCATGGATTATGGTGATGACCCCTTACCCGGGCAACTCTCCTTTAGATATAGAGAACCTGGTCACTCGGCCTATCGAAAAGGAGCTTGAGACGGTTAATGGTATCAAGGATATTAAATCTACTTCCTCACAGGGACTATCGTATATACTTGTTGTTTTTAACACCAACGTTGAAACCAAAGTAGCTTTGCAAGATTGTAAAGATGCTGTGGACGACGCGATGAGCGAATTGCCCAACGACCTGCCGTCCGACCCTGTAATACAAGACATCGATGCCTCGGAATTTCCAATCGTTAATATTAACCTTTCGGGTGATTACAGCATCGACGAACTAAAAAAATATGGCGAAATATTGCAGGACAGAATTGAAGGCATATCCGAGATTTCCAAAGTTGATATACAAGGTATCAACGAAAAGGAAATAAAGGTCAATGTTGATCCTCTTAAGATGGCTTCGTACAAACTTAGTTTCGACGATATAGCCAATGCCATTTCTGCCGAAAACCTAAGTATTTCCAGTGGAGAGATAAAGCTCGGTAATACGCGAAGAGCGATCCGTGCCCTGGGTGAATTTATTGAGGTTAAGGAGATGGAAAACATCATTGTGAAAAGTGAGGAAAGAAAAATAGTGTACCTGAAAGATGTAGCCGAAATAATTGACGGGTATGAAGAACCCTCCAGTATAACTCGATTAGGAGAAGAACCTGTAATTTCGCTACAAGTGGTAAAAAAAGGTGGAGAAAACCTGTTAAACGCTACCAGTCGAATTGAGAAAATCCTTCAAGAGGTAAGTGATAACCATACATTCCCTGAATCATTAAAGATTACTATTACCAACGATCAGTCGGATATGGTAAAAGCACAGTTGAACAGTCTGGAAAACAGCATGATTATAAGTGTTCTTTTTGTGGTTCTTGTTCTATTCTTCTTTTTGGGCACCCGAAATGCGTTGTTCGTAGGTTTGGCTATTCCCCTGTCCATGTTTATGTCGTTTGTTATCCTTCAATTTATCGGATATACCATTAATATGATGGTGCTTTTCGGGCTGATACTGGCGCTCGGTATGTTGGTGGATAATGCCATCGTTGTTGTGGAGAACATCTATCGTTTTGTCGATAAGGGATACAAGCCTCTTGAAGCAGCCCGACTGGCGGTTGGAGAAATTGCCATCGCTATTATTGCTTCTACGGCAACTACGCTTGCAGCATTCTTCCCACTCGTGTTTTGGGATTCAATAATGGGAGAGTTCATGAAATATCTTCCCATCACCTTAATTATTGTATTGTCCTCGTCCTTGTTTGTGGCATTGGTTATTATACCTGTGTTCTCCTCCATGTTTATCAGACACAGTGACACAGACAAACTGCCCGAAAAACGCTTGGTGTACAGAATTATAGGTGTATTGCTCGCAACAGGAACCTTGTTTTATGCTGCAGGGGTTCATATTCTTGGTAGTCTGTTGTTTATTGCCGCTTTTGTTTCGTTAATGAACTTATTGTTTTTTGCGAGAATTGGAATTTGGTTTAAAACCACTTTTCTCGATTACCTGGAAAAAGTATATGTCAAAATTTTAAGCGCTGTTCTTGAAGGGAAGCGTCCGAGAAACCTGCTTTTAGGTACTGTTGCCCTGCTATTCTTTACCATGTTTTTTTATGGACTAAGATCTCCTAACATCGTATTTTTCCCCAGCGGTGATCCTAACTTTATCAATGTTTTTGTGGAGCTTCCTGCCGGCACCCACATTACCACTACCGATGAGTTTGCAAAAAAACTGGAAAGTGATGTTATAGGGCTGCTCGAACCATATGAAAAAATCGTCAAATCGGTGCTGACCAACGTAGGTGACGGTGCAAGACTCGAGAATGATCTTGACTTTTCAACCCGCGATAACAAATGCCTGGTTACCGTTTCGTTTGTGGACTACGAGGACCGTGAAGGTATTAACACGGCCGAAATACTTAAGCTGTTTAACGATAGGCTTACCTACAGCTATCCCGGAGCCATATTCACTATCGACCGCGATCAAAACGGACCGCCAACCGGTAAACCTATAAACCTTGAAATTTCGGGCTACGACTTTGACAAACTGGTACTCTTGTCTGACTCCGTTATCCAGATGATAGAAAAATCGGACATTGAAGGTATTGAAGGCTTAAAAATGGATCTTAACGTGAACAAGCCAGAAATGATAGTGACTATCGATCGCGAAAAAGTGCGCAGGTTCGGGATGTCAACCTACCGGGTTTCGGATGCTTTGAGAACAGCCCTCTTTGGAAAAGAGGTTTCCGACTTTAAGGTGGGCGAAGACAAATATCCGATTCAACTGCGTTTTCAGGAGAGGTTCCGAAACAGCGTATCCGCGCTTATGAATCAGAAAATTGTTTTCCGCGATAACATGGGCAACCTCAGGGAAATTCCTATTGCTTCGGTGGCTTCTTTTAAATATGCAACTACTTACGATGCCATCAAACGAATTGATCTTGATCGGGTTGTAACCATCTATTCAAACGTTTTGGAAGGTTACAATGCCAATAATATAAACATACAGCTAAAAGAGTTACTGGCGGATCTTGAATTACCAGCGGGTTACCAGTACGACTTTACGGGGGAGCAGGAAGAACAGGCCGAATCGATGGAGTTTTTATCGGTGGCTCTATTAATGGCGGTAGTGTTGATATTAATAATATTGGTTTCGCAATTTAATTCAATCGTAAAACCTTTTATCATTATTGCCAGTGTTTTGTTCAGTACCATCGGGGTATTTGGGGGATTGGCCACCTTTAAAATGGACTTTGTAGTAATCATGACGGGCATTGGTATTGTTTCGCTGGCAGGTGTTGTGGTAAATAACGCTATCGTACTTATCGATTATATCGAATTACTTAAATCGCAAAAGAGAATGGAACTGGGTTTGACCGAAGGCGCTTTTTTGCCTGTCGATGCGGACACGCAATGTATCGTAATGGCAGGTAAAACCAGGTTACGGCCCGTACTGCTAACGGCGATAACAACCATTCTGGGACTTCTGCCTATGGCGGTTGGAATCGACATTAACTTTGTTGGTTTACTTAACAATTTCGATCCTGAGTTAAGCTTTGGCGGGGATATGGCTGCCATGTGGTCGCCTATGTCGTGGACGGTAATTTTTGGATTGGCGTTTGCAACCTTTCTTACCTTGATTATTGTGCCGGTAATGTATCGAATTTCGGTTCTAACCAAAAAGAAAGTGATGCATTGGGCAAAGCTGATTTAACAATAGTTATGAGTTAATATTTGGCCCCGTTAACAGATTTGTTATCGGGGCTTTTTTTAAAATTTTCAACAATTAAGGGACCTATCCTATTTACAAAAGCATGTTTTGGTTGTAATTTACACATACCTATACAAAAAATTCTAATTAAAATTTACGGCTATGAAACGGAATATGATTTTCGGATTTGTATTGGGTATATGTATTATGGCCCTTACCTCAAGCTGTTGTACGCCTGAAATTATTGGCAGCGTCCCAAATACATTACGCCCACAAGAAACAAACAATTGGTGTTGGGCTGCAACAACGCAAATGCTCGCTCAACATCATGGAATTATCGTAAAACAATGTGACTTGGCCAACCAACGTTTTGGCGAGTCCACATGCTGTAACCCGGCCACCGATGATGACGACTGTCCCAAAAATGCCCTTTGCAACAAGCCCGGTTGGCCCATGTTAGATTATGTTGGCCTTAAAGCGGATGAAACCAGTACAGCATTATCGTGGACCAGCTTAAAAAAGCAAATTTTCTGCGGCAACAGACCTATGGGTTATGCTTATGGCACACCTGGTATTGTTGGTCATGTATTGGTGATAAAAGGATATATAACTGTTGGAGGAACCAACTATATCGTACTTAATGATCCATGGGCCCCTTGCGTAGGATCTGAAAGGCTCATCACCTATGCTGAATATGCCAATCCGGCGGGTACCGCAACGCATTGGACAACTTTTTACAATGTATTAAAAAAGTAAGCTAAAATAACACTGTCATGAAAGCAATCATATATCTTACCATAGTATTTTTTATAGCTATGCAAACACCTTTAATAGGGCAATCAAGTGATGCCCCAAAATATTTTGACAATCCGGAAGAGGCAGTTAAACAAGCCACCTCGGATATGATTCAAACTATAAAAGAGTTGGAACAATTCAATTTTGGAATAGATCCGGAGCATCTCAAAAAAGCAAAACCAGGACCTGTTATTGAAAACGCCGAACTTAATTTTGAGAGATTACTAAATTCGGAAGCAGACATGGATATCTCAAAGCTTGCGGATAAAACCAAAAATTACCTATACCCTCTTTATTTCGATAAAAAGGTGCTTACTTTGGTTGAACTAAAAAAGGAAGAAAAAGGTTGGCTAATAAGAGGTTTCTCGCCACTTGGGGTAGCAGATGAGCTAAGCGCACTGGTTCGTTCGTATCCTGATTTGCAGAAGCTAAAAATTGCAAAATACGAAATCCAAAACCTGGCCAGTAATGTGTACATTATTGTTGTTAATGGCAAGCAGAATATACATACTAATTATAACAATAAATTTTCCTTAAATCAACCTACTCCGTCCTCTGAGGCATTGAAAATATTGAAAGAAGATGCTATTAAATTTAAAAAGGAGTTTGGGGATATTGTTAAAAAACAAAAACTGGTTGACTAATCCATTAATAAACAAAAAAACCCGGTAAAAGTCATTATATAATGATACCGGGTTTTTTCCATTATAGTTATTTCTTATTTCGTATAAACCTTATTTTCCTGTTCAGCTACCCTGATAAAAGTAGTACGTTTAGATAACTCTTTTAATTTTGAGGCACCAACATACGTGCAGGTGCTTCGCACGCCTCCCAGGATATCCTGCAGTGTGTTATCAACCGCACCACGGTATGGTACCTCCACCGTTTTCCCTTCGCTGGCCCGATAATCGGCTACACCTCCAACATGCTTATCCATGGCAGTCACCGAGCTCATACCATAAAACTGCTTGTATTTTTTTCCATCCTTTTCGATGGTTTCTCCGCTACTTTCATCATGACCGGCCAACATACCGCCCAACATGACAAAATCGGCGCCTGCACCAAAGGCCTTAGACACATCACCCGGAACCGAGCATCCCCCGTCACTGATTATTTGTCCACCCAATCCGTGGGCCGCATCGGCACACTCAATGATCGCAGACAATTGTGGGTAGCCTACACCAGTCTTAATGCGGGTTGTACAAACCGACCCCGGACCAATTCCTACTTTAATAATATCGGCTCCCGCGAGCAGCAACTCCTCTACCATTTCACCGGTAACCACATTTCCAGCCATGATAACCTTATCCGGGAATCGCTCTCTGGCTCGTTTAACAAAAGCAACAAAAGGTTCCGAATATCCGTTAGCCACATCAATACAAAGAAACCTTAAATGTTGGTTCGCATCAAAAATATGCATGACCTTCTCAAAGTCAGCCTCGCCCGTTCCGGTACTTACGGCTATATAATCTTCAACTCCTTGGGGAGCTTCTTCTAAAAAGGTATTCCACTCTTCAAGCGTATAGTGTTTATGTATGGCCAAAAAAGTTTATTCGCGCTTAAGACCCTTGCCATTTCAAAGGTTCCTACAGTATCCATGTTAGCTGCCATTATTGGAATACCTGTCCACTCGGCAGAGCTGTGTAAAAATTTAAAAGTCCGTTCTAAACTAACTTGTGATCTGCTTTTTAATGTCGATCTTTTAGGCCGGAACATGACATCCTTAAAACCCAACTTAATTTCATGTTCTATTCTCATCTTATCAATCTTTAACGCACAAAAAAGGTTGATATAAATGTACCAACCTTTTTTATTTATCTAATTGTATCTTTAACTTTATTTTGTCAATGCCTCCGCCCCGCTCACTATTTCAAGTATCTCGCTGGTAATGGAGCTCTGACGGGCTTTATTATAACTTAACTGTAGATCTCCAATGAGTTCTGTGGCATTATCTGTTGCCTTATGCATCGATGTCATCCTGGCACCATGTTCGGCAGCTACCGAATCCAAAATGGTTTTAAAAAACATGGTTTTCAACGACTTTGGGATAAGTTCGTCCATAATAGTTTTTTGATCCGGTTCATAAATATACAGCGATGTATGTGTAGCATCCCTCTCGGGCAATTGAAGAGGAAGGAACTGTTGCACCGTAGGGTTTTGAACTGCGGCATTAACAAACTCGTTGTAGGCAATTAAAACCCTATCGTACTTTTTCATCTTAAAATCATCGATTATACTTTGCGATATTTCCTCAACATTACTAAAGCTTAGGTGATTATAAACTTCGTTTTTCTCATCGGAACAGAGGATACCTGCCGTTTTTAACAGTTTTTTCCCTTGTTTACCTATGGCAACCACATCGATAAATCCATTTTTTAAATGTGAAGAATACTCTTTCCTGATCAGGTTGTTTACCTCTTTCACCACATTCGAATTAAAAGCGCCGCACAATCCCCTGTTACTGGTTATCATTACCACCAACACACGATCAGATTCCCTTTCCTCGGCCAAGTCAATTTTTACACTCTCATCATCCATGGAGTTGATCAGGTCGTAGATAATCTCGTTCAGTTTATCGGCGTATGGCCTGATCCGAAAAATATCATCCTGCGCCTTTTTAAGCTTGGCAGCCGATACCAATTTCATGGCACTGGTAACTTGTCGGGTTGTTTTAACCGAATCTATGCGTGTACGTATATCTTTTAAGCTGCCCATTGGATAGTCGTATTACAATTCTTCTTTTTCTTCTTCAACCACTTTAAATCTGCGTGCAACATCGGCAGCCACTTCTTTAAGAACGTCTGTTTCCATTTCCGATATTTTGCCGCTCCCCAGTGTATCTATCACCCCCTTGTGTCTCATCTCAAGGTCGTCGATAAAACTCTGTTCAAATTCTTTTACCTTATCACCGGGCACTTCTGAAAGTAAGCCTTGTGTTCCGCAATAAATCAATGCTACCTGGTGGGCTACTTTTACCGGTGCATATTGAGGTTGCTTTAAAAGCTCCACGTTTTTACTTCCCTTGTCGAGCACGGCCTTTGTGGCGGCATCCATATCAGAACCAAATTTGGAGAACGCTTCCAGTTCGCGATACTGCGCCTGATCCAGTTTCAAGGTACCCGACACCTTTTTCATGGACTTGATTTGTGCGTTACCTCCCACACGAGATACTGAAATACCTACATTAATAGCGGGACGGATACCTGCGTTAAACAAGTTTCCTTCCAGGAATATTTGACCATCGGTAATTGAAATAACGTTTGTAGGTATATATGCCGAAACGTCACCCGCTTGCGTTTCAATGATTGGGAGAGCCGTCAAAGAGCCTCCACCTTTTACCTTACCTTTGATACATTCAGGTAAATCATTCATTTGAGCAGCAATTTCGTCCGATTCGATAATTTTAGCGGCACGCTCCAACAACCGTGAGTGAAGATAAAATACGTCTCCGGGATAAGCTTCCCTGCCCGGCGGACGACGTAACAACAAAGAAACCTCCCGGTACGATACTGCTTGCTTCGACAGATCATCATAAATAATTAAAGCAGACCTACCTGTATCCCTGAAGAACTCTCCGAGTGCGGTACCTGTAAACGGCGCATAAAACTGCATGGCAGCAGGATAGGCGGCACTGGCAGAAACCACTGTTGTGTATTCCATTGCTCCGTGTTTCTCCAACGTTTTTACAATTTGAGCTACCGTTGACCCCTTTTGTCCAACGGCCACATAAATACAATAAACAGGCTCGCCTTTCTCAAAAAATTCTCTTTGATTGATAATGGTATCAATAGCGATGGCTGTTTTACCCGTCTGACGGTCACCAATAATCAACTCTCGCTGTCCCCTACCGATTGGAATCATCGCATCGATTGCTTTCAATCCTGTTTGCAAAGGTTCCTGAACCGGCTGACGGTAAATTACACCCGGCGCTTTTCTTTCGAGGGGAAATTCAAAAAGCTCCCCGTCGATACTTCCTTTACCATCAATAGGGTCTCCGTTGGTATCGATAACACGACCTAACATGCCTTCTCCTACCTTAACAGAGGCAATGGTTCCGGTACGTTTTACTATGTCGCCCTCTTTGATTTCATTTGACGAACCCAACAGCACCACTCCAACATTATCTTGTTCAAGGTTTAAAACCACTCCTTTGCACGATTCAAACTCAACAAGCTCATTTGCCCGGACCTTGTTTAGTCCGTAAACACGGGCAATACCATCACCCACCTGAAGTACCGTTCCAACCTCTTCAAGATTAGTATCTGTAGTAAAACCTAGTATTTGTTTTTTTAATAGTTCCGAAACCTCGGCAGGTCTAATATTTTTCATTAGTACAATTTTAACCGGTAGTAATTAACTCAACAGTTTCTTTTTTAATTCCTTTAGCTTATTAGCTACTGTGGCATCCATCATTTTTCCGTCCACCATTAATATAAATCCTCCAATCAGATTATCTCTAACCCTTACGGTAAGTTCTATATCTGTCCCAAGCTCCTTTTTCAATATATCCTTAACCGTATTCAGATACTCCTTATCTAACTCAAATGCGGTGTATAGCGATACCGTTTTAATATTTTTGTCTTTCTTGTAAAAGTCAATGTAATTTCTGGCAATGGAAGCTAACATAGATTCGCGCCTGTTATCCACCATAATATTCAGAAAATTCATGGTTAGCTGGTTTACATGTTTTTCAAAAACATTTTTTAATGCTCTTTTCTTTTTGCCCGGAGTAATCGCCGGACTGGATAAAAGCTCGTTGAACTCTTCGGTATTTTTACAATAATCCGATAGCATGTCCATGTCTTTGTAAACATTATCCACCTCACCTTTTTCTTTACTTAAAAGGAATAAAGCTTTTGCATATCTTACGGAAATTAAACTGTCGTTCATGTGTTTATAATTGTGATATTTAAGGTCACATTAATTTGCCTAAAATTTATGCTTAAAAGCTAATTTCAAGGCTTGATTATTTACCTTACTCCGTAATTAATTAAAATTTACATTATTTAAGTACCTATCAATGATCGCTTTCTGCTTGCTGTCATCTTTCAATTCCGATTCGATCAAGAGACCAGCAATATCTATTGATAATTCTGCAACCTGCTTTTTCAATTCCTTTATAGCGGCATTTTTTTCCGTCTCAATTTGCTTACGGGCTGAATCGATTATTTTATTGGCTTCAAGGCCAGCACCCGTGCGAGCTTCCGCTAAGATTTTATCTTTAAGCTCACGAGTTTCTTTTAATAACTCGTCACGTTCGTTTTTGGCGGCATCCATCATAGCCTGCCTTGTTTTAACCAAATCTTCCACTTCAGCTTTTGCTCTTTCGGCAGCTTGCAAAGATTGCTCTATGGTTTCGTTCCTTAACTTTAAGGCATTTAAAATAGGTCCCCAAGCATATTTTTTGAGGATAAAGGCCAAAATGGCAAATGAAAGTGTTGTCCAAAATACTAACCCGGGATCGGGTGTTAATAAAAAATCCATACGCCTCGTTTTTTTAATAAAACAGAAAAAGGCAATTAACCTTTAAGAAGGGCAACTACAATAGCAAATAAAGCAGCACCTTCGATAAGCGCGGCAGCAATAATCATTGCGGTTTGAATTTTAGAGCTTATTTCCGGCTGACGGGCCATGGCTTCCATTGCCCCATTGGCTAATTTCCCGATTCCAAGACCGGCACCTAATACAATAATTCCTAAACCTACAGCAGTAAGAGAAAGTGTCATAATTGTTTAATTTTATAAATGTATATTAAATTATAAATTAATGTTCGTGATCTTCAACGGCCATTCCAATGAATAAAGCCGATAATAAAGTAAAAATATAAGCCTGTAAAACCGCTACCAATAATTCTAATGTAAACATGATTATCGTTAGCAAAACAGATACAGGGGATATATAAATTGTTTTTAAAATAAAAATGAGCGATACTAAACTCAATATGATGATATGCCCGGCAGTTATATTGGCCAATAAACGAATCATTAGCGCAAATGGTTTTGTAAATAAACCAATGATTTCAACCGGCACCAGTAATACCTTAACAAAAAACGGTACGCCGGGAGCAGTTAATGTATGCTTCCAATAGCTTCTGCTTCCGTTGATATTTGTAATTAAAAAGGTGATTACAGCCAACACCATGGTAACTGAGATGTTACCGGTAAAGTTACTCCCTCCCGGAAAAAATGGCACCAAGCCAAGCAGGTTATTGATCCATATAAAAAAGAAAACTGTAAGTAAGTACGGCGTAAATTTATGTGCCTTGTCAGGATTGATTTGTGCATCTGCAATATCTTCCTTGACAAACAATATGATAGGTTCCAACAACGCCTGAATTCCTTTGGGTTTGGCTGGGCCACCATTATACGCTTTTGCTGCAGTCAGGAATAGCCAAATTAACAATGCTATGGACAGCCACATAGACCAAACATTTCTTTTTAAAGAAAAATCTAATGGTGCCTCATTAGTAATATGGCCATGATCATCTTTTTGCACCGTACCCTGCGCATCCGACTTGTAGATTTTACCGTGATGGTACAAGAAATAACTCCCATTACTTTCTGCGACATGGGTATTATGATCGAACCTGGAATACAAAAAGAAATGCACTTTACCTTTATCGTATAAAATAATAGGCAATGGTATTTCAATATGTTTTTCGTCTGCTCCTTCAACCCATGAAACTACATGCCAAACATGGGCATCGGAGATATGGTGCATTATTAAATCGGTAGGATCAAAAACTTCTTCAGTTTCTTCGAAAGGCATCTTTTCATCGGACGCAAAACTACTCGAATAAAAGATACCCGTGAGTAATATAAGTACACAAAGAAATTTCTTCATCACAATTTTAAATCAATCGAACGTTGTACATTAATCGTTTCTTACGATGGTAACAACTGAAAAGTTAAGATAAATTATATAATTTATCATGAAAAACAAGGCAATGGCCACTTTTTGTTGATGATCACCCAATAAAAAAGGGAGCAAATAAATTAATGCAGCCATCATCTTTACCATAACCCCGGCCAATATTAAACCAGTGTTGTGCATAACAAACTTCTTCCTAAGATGTTTTGTCAATAACGCTGTTAAAACATATAACACGAATAAAAATACCTGTCCTTCCAATACAATTCGCAAAACAGCAGGAAATAAACAGTATGCTAATATACCATTTATCAATAACA
This sequence comes from Saccharicrinis sp. GN24d3, assembly GCF_052400645.1. Taxonomy (NCBI): domain Bacteria; kingdom Pseudomonadati; phylum Bacteroidota; class Bacteroidia; order Marinilabiliales; family Marinilabiliaceae; genus Saccharicrinis; species Saccharicrinis sp. GN24d3. The sequence goes on along the minus strand of NZ_JBQTGI010000040.1, from coordinate 10,431 downwards.
ACGCTGAAAAAAGAAACAGGTAATATATGGGCAAACGCCATCCGCTATTTTTATTCACTTTTATTTTTTGGTACCCTGAGCTTGAGGTTCAACTACCTTAGCGCTTCCACCCATTAGGCATTTACCGGTAAACACAGCTCCCGGTTCTATGGTAAGCTTGTTGGTCTCAATGTCTCCCAACAGCTTTGATGTAGCCTTTAACGAAAGCAATTCTTTAACCATAACTTTACCTTCCAAAACACCTTCAATCTCAGCGTTCAGGCAATTTGCCTCTCCCCTCACTTTTCCTTTACTACCTATAACTACTTTTCCCTTCGATACAATGTTTCCCTCTATCTCACCATCAATCCTGATACTCTCGGTTGTTTCGATGTTACCGATAATTTTAGTTCCGGAGCCAATTAGGTTATGTAATTTAGTTTCCGGTTCGTATGACTTAGCCATATTATTATAATTTATTTGTTGTGTATAATTTTCTAATGTCAAAGAAAATAAAAAAAAAAGAACGTAATGTAAGGATTAAAATATTTTACTTAAAAATAGATGCCTAAAGCATTTCTCCAATAGCACAAACAAGGGTTACATTAATAAACCTTCAATCTTTTTCATTTGAATTTCTTTGTTTACTTGTCTCAATTTTTTAGCCGTATTTGTATAATAAACATGTTTGCTAAGAAATGCATGTTGTTTCATGTTCCACTCCTTTTGCGAAATTTTTCCATTATAGTTACATAATTCTTCCCAAAGTTTTTCGGATAGCGGAATAAAATCGGCTCTGCCGAGGTAATCCAGGTCTGCGTCTTTTATTATTTTTTCCATCAACTTGGTAGGTTCAGCATCACTTTCGGTTGCCATAATCAACTGGCAAATAATGTCGATTTCATTTTTATTGTAAAAATAATGCGGCAAAATTTCCTTGGCAATTCTTACGCTTTGAACCTCGTGTCTCATTGGGTTAACCATGTAACCGGTATCGTGAAACAATGCCGCTGTTTTAACCAAAAGCAGTTCCTTGTTATTTAATCCTTCGGCTCTGCCCAACACCTCCACTTGGGTACATACGTCAATGGTGTGCTTAATGTTGTGGTATTTTAATGCCGAAGATAACTCCATACGCATTTGCCCAAGAACGGCATCTTCCAAATCATTGTAACGAATCCATTGCAGCTTTGTATAGAAAACCTGATTAGGGTATATTCCTTCACCGTTCACTGAAAGGTGCGGTATAATACTCTTTACAAAATACATATCCGTTTCGCCCTTATATTTTATGGGCATCTTGCCCCTATATTCGCATTCGAAAAAATCTTTAACCAATTGGTAGGTCACTCCCGAAACATTTATTTTTCCGGCCACACCGGAAGATTCCATCCTGCTGGCGATATTAACGGTATCGCCCCAAATATCAAAGGATAACTTTTTACGCCCGATCACTCCGGAAATAACCGAGCCGGTGTGGATACCTATGCGCAGTTCCCAGAAATCCTTTCCGCTTTTTAGCGCATCCTGTCCCGTTTCTTGCATAAATCGTTGCATTTCAATGGCGGCCATTACCACTTCAATCGGGTTAGTTCTGTTTTTTTCGGGCAGTCCGCCTGCACACATGTATGCGTCCCCGATGGTTTTAATTTTCTCTATTTTATATTTATCCGCAACTTCGTCAAAATGTATAAAAAACCGATCCAGTTCATCAATTAGATTCTCCGGGTTCATATGCTCCACAATCTTTGTGAAGCCCTGTATGTCTGCAAACAGAACGGTGGCCTTTTCGTACTTGACCGATGCTCTTTGCGCCAATTTTCGATTATCAATTGGCTCAGGATCGGGTTTGTTGATATATTTTTTTAAAAAAGGAGCGATAGAATCGTTTTGCCAGGCATTTACTTTATCCCCACTCCTTCCTTTTAAACTGATCTTTAGAACGATGATGGCGAAGATAATAAGCAACAGCAGAATAACAGTGGAAAGAAAATACCTGTTATACGATGACGAGATGACGAGATAAACTTTTTGAACATAGTCTGGCGATTCCAGCACGAACTCATAGACTCCATGATCCAGGCCAGTATAAGTCGCACTATTTTTTAATGTCCAATCACCAAATGAGGGATCCAATCCTTTTAAATAATATCGCAACAAGCCGGCATCCTGGTCACTTGCAGGTACAAAATTGAACTCAATAAATTTAAATTTGTTCGACTTTATAACAATTGTATCCGTTATCTCCGATAAATGAATGGTATCTCCTGAAAGAATAATAGAACTTATTAATTTTTTTCTTTCATTCTCATTTAAATTACCTTCCTTTGCAAAGCAACTATAATTCTTTAGTGCTAAGAGATATAGAACAACTAAGACAAGCTTTCGGGCACCATTGATTAAAACTTTATAAGTCACAGTCGATTGTTTTAATCTTTAATTCTTGATTTTTTACCAAAAGTAGTATATTTATTTCGCAAAATAAACCGTATATTTTAAATTAACCTCATGGAGAACTCGGAAAACATAATATTAGTGCCATATGACTTCACTGAAGTTGCCATGCATGCGATAGACCATGCCAAGTCTATCTCAAACAAAAACAATGCTGAAATCATCTTGTTGCATATTGTTAAGAAAGAAAGCGATATCGAGCCTTCGCTCCAAAAGCTTAACAAAGAAACAGAGATGATTAAGGACAAGTACAACCTGGAAACCAAAGCCATTGTAAGGGAGGGAACCATTTTTAAAACCATTAACGAAGTTGCGCAAGAAATGAATGCCATCATGGTTATTATGGGGACTCATGGTATAAGAGGAATGCAAAAGTTAACCGGAAGTTGGGCACTTAAAGTTATCATTGGCTCTAAAATACCATTTTTTGTGGTTCAGGAGAAGCCTATCAACAGTGATGTAAAGAAGATTGTATTTCCTGTTGATTTTAAAACGGAGAACAAAGAAAAACTGTTTTGGGCGGAGTTTATTTCAAAATATCTTAACACCAAAATATATCTTTTGAGCAGTTCTACCAAAGACGGGGTTATTGAACCAAGAACAAAAGCTAACTTAGTTTTTTGCAAGAAGTATCTGGAAGAAAGGGGTATCGACTACGAGCTTTCCCTATCCGAAGGTAAAGGCTCCTTTGCTCAAGAAACAATTAGTTTTGCGGATAACATCGAAGCAGCTGCTATTATTATCATGACCACCAGAGACATCGCTTTTCATGATTATATTTTAGGGGCCAACGAACAGCAGATTATTGCCAACAGTTACAAAGTACCGGTTATGGTGATCAATCCTAGAACCGATTTGATGAAATACGGTTACGGGGGCGGATTTTAAATTTACCTGAAACGCACTACATATTTAAACAACGACCGCTCAGTCGTTGTTTTTTTTTAAGTAATAAAATACTTTTGCACTCAACCATAACGTTATCTAATTAACATGAAACTTGTTTTTGCCACAAACAACCTCAACAAACTTGAAGAGCTTCAACATATTCTGGGTAGTTCAATAGAATTAAAAAGTTTAGATGATATCGGTTGCAACACCGAAATTCCCGAAACCGGAATGACCTTAGAAGAAAACGCTACACAAAAATCGAGATTTATTTACGACACCTATCATCTGGATTGTTTTGCAGATGACACGGGACTAGAAATTGAGGCCTTAAACGGTGAACCCGGCGTGTACAGCGCACGTTATGCCGGCAAGGAAAAAGATGCCGTGAAAAATATGCGCAAGGTGTTAGATAGAATGACAGGTATAAAAAACAGAAAATCAAGGTTCAGAACCGTGATTTCTTTAATTATTGATGGCACCGAACACCAATTTGAAGGTATTGTAAATGGTACTATTAAGCGCAATGAATCCGGCAGCAAAGGGTTTGGTTATGATCCTATCTTCGTGCCCGAAGGATATGATATTTCATTTGCTGAGATGGAACTAACCGAAAAAAACAAAATAAGTCACCGGGCAAGGGCGGTTGTTAAACTGGTTGATTTTTTAAAAACACTATAGATACAATATAACTTAATATGAAATCATTCATAACATTTGGTTTGTTCATACTTAGCCTATGCCTATGTAAAGCTCAAGTAGCTATTGGCAGCTGGCAGGATTATTTATCATTTGCCAATGTGCATAGTGTTGAAAAGGTAAACAACAGGATATATGCCGCTACAAACGTTGGCCTGTTTTCGTATGATACGGAAGAGAATGTTGTGGAAAAAATTACCAAGTTAAATGGTTTGTCGGATATAGAAATTACAGCTATTGCAACATCAAGTAGTTTAAACATACTTATTGTTGGATATGATAACGGAAATATTGATCTGGTTAGCAACAACGACGTTTGGAATATCCCAGACCTCAAATTCAAAGAACTTCTTTCCGATAAGGAAATCAATCATATACATGTAGTCAATAATTTGGCGTATTGCTCAACAACTTTTGGGATTATTGTGCTGGATCTAGTCAAAAAGGAAATTTCAGACACTTACCTGATTGGGGATAACTCGTCATATTTAGGGGTTAACCAAGTGACCACCTCATCTGATTCAATTTATGCGGCCACAGAAAAAGGTATACTTGGAGCACCACTGCAAAGCAATTTACTATCATTCTACCAAACCTGGAGAACAGTAAGTTCGGATAACAAAGAATACCTTTCGTTGGTTTCAATAAATGACGAGCTTGTTGCCTCCGGAAAAAACGGTAACTCAGCGCAAATAATGCGATATGCCAATGGAAACTGGGAAAACTTGTTCCAGCTAACAAAGTTTGTCGACTTAAAACAATATAATTCACAATTATATACAATATCAAGTGATATCATATATAAATACGATAACAATCTCAGCATAGTAGATTCTATCCATCAGTATTCTATAGATGGAACAGAACTAACAACGGATTTTTCATCTGTTTTAATAGATGAAAATAATGATCGCTGGGTTGGTGATGCATCTAACGGATTGATTCAAATATCCAACTCAAACGACATTCAAATTCTTCCGGATGGACCAAGTTCCAACAAAGCATACAAAATGGCAGCATCGGAAAATGCCTTATGGGTTGTAGCCGGCATTAACCACTACGTTGATCCTGAATTCCACCCAGCGGAATGTTCCATATTGAGAAATAACGAATGGAAACACTTTACTTGGCAGAACAACGACTTTTTAAGCAACGCTTATAACCTGAATGATATTGCAATTGATCCAAGAAACGAAAATCATGCTTTTATCAGCAGCGCGCACAGTGGAATCTTTGAATTCTTGAATGACGAAATTGTTACCCATTATATCGATACAGAGAAAAATGCACCAATAGACTCGGCCTACATATGGAGATTGGTAAATGGCGTTGTAATGGATGGTGATGGAAACTTATTTGCCAATAACATGAGTGACTCCATACCGGTTATTGTAAAGCCAGACCTACTTTTAAACACCGACAGTGCCAACCATTACGGATGGTATTTATACGACTATGACACATTTGGTGGTGCCGATTCCGATCCTTGGATGTGGCAAACAATCGTTACTTCATGGGGGCATTTATGGAGTATTTCGGTGCGCAACCCAGTAGGCCTTTTTGTATATGATACTTCAGGTACTATTGAAACCGATAGTGATGATAATTACAGATATGCCGGTGACGTAAACAATTCCGGCAATTCCAAATTATTACTTTGGGATGAAGACGGTGACGAAATAGATCTTGAACCTATTTGTTTGGCAGAAGACAAAAACGGTTATATATGGGTTGGAACCACAAGTGGTATAGTAGTTTATTATCGCCCAACGGAAATATTTAACCTGGATAAACCCATTGCATCACGGGTTAAAATTCCCAGAAACGACGGAAGTGGCCTGGCTGACTATTTACTCGAGAATGTTCAGGTAAACGTTATGGCAGTAGACGGTGCTAATAGAAAATGGGTTGGAACTGAATCTAACGGGGTTTATTTGATCTCTTCGGATGGGACTGAAACAATTCTCGAATTTAGCACATCTAACAGCCCATTATTATCAGACAGAATCCTATCCCTGGCCATTAACCCTAACAGCGGAGAAGTTTTTATGGGTACCGATAAAGGTATTTTGTCGTACAGAGGAACGGCTATTGAAGGTAAACCAACTTATTCAAGCGTCAAAGCTTTTCCTAACCCTGTGAATCCTAATTATGAAGGTTTGATAACTGTAACAGGATTAATGGAAGATTCCAACATAAGAATAACTGACATCAGCGGAAAAATAGTATACCAGGCTAACTCAACTGGCGGGCAAATAGTATGGGATGGAAAAAACATGTACAATGAAAATGTCCGCAGTGGGGTATACCTAGTCTTTGCAACCAACGAAGATGGTTCGGAAGATATGGTTACCAAAATAATGATAATCAGATAGTAATTAAAAAATATTTTACTTGTATCTTAACAACCATAAAAGTTTCATCAGTATTTTATGACCAGACGAATAACATTTATAATTATCTCATTAGTTCTTATTGGATTACTTGCCTATTCTTATCACTACTTCTCCAGCCTTAAGAACTTTAAGAACAACCAAGCCATCAAAGCAGTACCTACCGATGCTTCGGTAATTATTCAGGTTAAAAAACCCGATCGGATTTCAGATATCATATTAAACCGTATCAGTTATAACGAAGCATTGTTGGAATTCGATTGGTTTAATAGCTTTTCTAATCACCTGAAAGCATTTGAAGGCGATTCTCTTATTGTAGATAAATCCATCTTAAGCTTCCTAAAATCAAAACCGATTACCATATCTCTTCACCCCTTGGGTAAAGAAAAAGTAAAACCTTTATTTGCCTATTCTATTAGCAACAAGGCTCAGCAGAACATATTCGTTAATTATCTGGAAGAAAATCCGGACGGATGGGCTGTTAACCAGCGAAAATATAACGCTTCCAATATCTACTCTATTAAACCAACCGGGGTAAAAACTGAGTTGTTTGTCAGTTTTTATCGTGGGCTCCTCATCATAAGCCCTGCTTCGTTATTGGTAGAAAACGCGTTGAGACAACTTAGATCCGACTTCACACTTATGTCGGATAAAACATTCAGCAAACTTTTTAAAACAGTGGGAAGCAATAGCGACGCCAACCTTTTTGTTAATTTCAATAACATAGGGCAGGCGTTATCAAAAGTTTTTACTAAAAACCACAAGAAAAAACTATCCTTTTTCTCAAAGGTTGCCTCTTGGGGCGAATTTGATCTGAACCTGAACGACACACATATTCTTATCAATGGTTTTTTATATACCGATGAAAACCAAACTAAGATGAACGCACTGTTTGATGGTATTGATGCCGGTTATACAAAAATAAACCAAATAATACCTGATAACGCCAGTTTTGTTCAAACAATTAGTTACGATGATAAGGATAAAATGCGTCGCAACCTAAAAAACTACCTTAAGCAAGAAGGTACGTACGAAGCTATTCAAAGTAATTATAACAAACTTGGTTTTAAGAATTCCCTTGAGTCCACAGAAGAACAAGTATTTGATATTATTGACAAAGAATTTTCCTATGTCATTAACAATTCGTCCGAAAATGAAAACAATGATAACAGCTATTTAATATTAAACACAAAAAGTAAATCTAAAACTATTAGTCTATTGAACAGCTTGTCTGATTCAGAAACAAAACCGGTTACCTTTTACCAGCTAGATCAACAAACCCAATACCCCATCTATAAATCAACGGCCGCAAAAGTATTTCCATTGTTATTAAATACATACTGCCCGGAGCTACCCAAGGATTATTTCACTTTTGTGGATAATTACATGATTTTCTCGAATTCTGTCAAAAAACTATCGGACTTAATTTATGCCAATATCCTTCATAAAACTTTAGATGATAGCAAATATCACCGGCAGTTTACCAATATGTTCTCATACAAGGAAAACATGTTTGTTTATTGCGACATTTCTAAAATTAAATCGCTATTGCCCGAATCGGGTAATCTCGAACTTTTTAATCCTTCGAGAACACAGCAGGAAAGTTTAAACCAATTTTATGGATTTGGGATTCAACTGGCAACAGCAGCCAACGACTTAATATACGTAAACGCATGCATCCATTATTTGCCAACCCGCGAGAGCGAACCCGAAACCGTCTGGCAAAGCGGTCTGGATAGCACTATTATAGGAAAACCAGCATTAGTTGTAAACCATTATACCAAAGAAAAGGAAATTTTGGTTCAGGACAAATCGAACATGCTTTACCTGATTTCCAATTCGGGCAGGGTGCTTTGGAAAAAGAAACTGGAAGCACAAATTATGGGAGAAGTGACCCAAATTGATTATTTCAGAAACAACAAATTTCAATACTTATTTAATACAGTTAATAGGATATATTTGCTGGATAGAAACGGCAATAACGTAGAAAAATACCCTATTGATCTGGCTTATAAGGCCACCAATCCGATAGCTGTATTTGATTACGACAATAACCGCAACTACAGGATTTTTGTAGCTTGTTCAAACAGAAACACCTACGTATTCGATAAATCCGGAAATAGAATTACGGGCTGGAAAGCCAAAGCTACCGAAGGTAAAGTAAGCCAACCTATTCAGCACATTAGGGTTCAAGGAAAAGATTATATTGCTTTTGCAGACGACAAACGAAATTATATTTTAAACCGAAAAGGGGAAAACAGAGTAACTATCAAATCGGATTTTATCCGCAACGAAAACAGTTTATTTTATTTGCTGACAGAAAACAATATACCTTTCCTTTTAACAACCGATACAAACGGAAACCTGCAAAAAATCAACTTAAACACAGGTGACTGTATCACTACTAAATTGCTAAATTCAAATGAAGGGCATCATTTTATGGCCTGGGATTTTAGTAACAACAAAGGCATGGAATTCATTCTTGTTACAAAGGAGAATGTATATGCTTTTAAGGCCAATTCAAAAAAACTTTTTGAGGTGGAAATAGACGGCAACCTACTCCCAACAGCTGACGGTTACCATTTCTCGGGCAACAACAAAAAAATTGGGGTATTTGATCAGGAAAACAATAAAATATATCTCATCAACAGTAATGGATCGGTCTATAAAAACTTTCCTTTAAGAGGAAAATCCAGGTTCAGCATAGGGTTTTTGAATAAAGAAAGTACTAAGTTTAACCTTATTGTTGGGGGCGAAAACAACTATTTATACAACTATAAAGTTGAATAACTGGCATGGCCGTCTGCCTGCAGCGAGCACGGGACAAATACTCAGGCCACGCGGGGGCATGATTGAAGTTTGCACTATTTATCAGAGTTTTGCTAATTTTTAGAAGATATGAAAAAAATTAAAATTGGGGTTCTTGGTGTATCGAACCATTTAATAAAACGAATAGTTTTGCCCTTACAAAACACCAAAAATTGCGAAATTTATGCTATCGCCTCCCGTAACGCCATAAAGGCACAGCAATTCGCTAATGAGTTTGGTATTGAGAGAGTACACGATAGTTACGAGGTTTTGCTTGAAGACCCTGATATCGATTTTGTATATATTCCTTTACCCAACCATTTACATCTTAAGTGGGTAAAAAAAGCAGCCATGGCTAAAAAGCATGTTCTATGTGAAAAGCCAATTGCCCTTGATACCAAACAAGCTCAGGAATGTGTTGACATAGCCAACAAAAACGGGGTTAAATTAATGGAGGCTTTTATGTATAAATTCCACCCGCTATGGATTCACGTTAAGGATATGGTCAGAACCAATCAGATTGGAAAAATAATGTATATAAATGCTTCATTTGCATATAACAACCCGGCACCCGATAATATTAGAAACAAAAAAGATTTTGGCGGAGGAGCAGTCATGGACATCGGTTGTTATGCGATATCTGTTCCTCGTTTTTTGCTGGATCAAGAACCTGATCAGGTTATTTCAATACACCAAAAACATAACGAATTTCATACAGACACACTAAGTTCCGCGATTCTCGATTTTAACGGAACGCATGCCAGTTATACGGTTTCAACCTTAAGTCATGCCAATCAATATGTTGAGGTTATTGGAAGCTCCGGCCGTATTCGTGTTCATATACCGTTTAATACCTATGTTGATACCAGGGCCGAGATATTGGTTTCCACCGGCCAAGGGGATAGAACAGTAACTTTTGAGGTATGCGACCAATATGGATTGATGTTCGATGCCTTTGCTACATCAATCATAAATAATAGCCCAACTCCGGTTAATGTATCAGATGCCGTAAACAACATGAAGGTGATTGATGCTTTATTTAGGTCGAATGAGACCCGAAAGTGGGAAAGAATAGGGTAATCCCCCGATTAAATCAGGCTTTAAACCGCAAGAGGCATTAAAAATACAGGTTAAACCCGGATTATGTATTGGAGGTTCGTCATGAGCATTGCAAGAACAATAAAACAAGGCATTACTGAAACGAGGCATC
>NZ_JBQTGI010000039.1:0-37374 GCF_052400645.1 Saccharicrinis sp. GN24d3 | reverse complement strand
TTTTTTTGACGCTTTTTTGACAATTTATGAGCCTGAGGACAAACCGTTTTTTGGGTGGGTAAGCTCCGTTTTATCTAGCAATATTTCAATTCCAGTATGGTGCGATTAGTAGCTTGGAAAGTAGTTATCTTCTGACCAATACTCTCATTTCAATTCCAGTATGGTGCGATTAGTAGCAAGACAAAAGAGGTCACACTGCCTAACCTGGTGAATTTCAATTCCAGTATGGTGCGATTAGTAGATCCATAGCAGTCAAATGTATCACACTTCCATTCAATTTCAATTCCAGTATGGTGCGATTAGTAGTATCAATCGAGTTATTAAGAAATATATGAATAAGATATTTCAATTCCAGTATGGTGCGATTAGTAGTTACAAAACAATCAAAAAAGCGATACAGACCCAAATTTCAATTCCAGTATGGTGCGATTAGTAGAGCAGTAACCTTGCAGCGAATTAAGGCAAATATGCGTAATTTCAATTCCAGTATGGTGCGATTAGTAGTAGCACGTGGAAAGGTGATAAGCTATGCCTATAAATTTCAATTCCAGTATGGTGCGATTAGTAGTTCTTCGTAAGTTCGATGTTCAGTTGTTTTTTTCATTTCAATTCCAGTATGGTGCGATTAGTAGTCCATACGCAACCTACTAATACTTTTATTTTATCTCATTTCAATTCCAGTATGGTGCGATTAGTAGTTGTCGGTTTCGTATTCCCTGTTTATAACCTTTCATTTCAATTCCAGTATGGTGCGATTAGTAGTATAGTTATGCTCTATGGCATATAGATCATATCCTCATTTCAATTCCAGTATGGTGCGATTAGTAGAACCAAAATCTAACACACTTACGGCCATTTATATTATTTCAATTCCAGTATGGTGCGATTAGTAGCCTGCTGTTGGCCCCGTTACCCTTTCTTTTCAAAAATTTCAATTCCAGTATGGTGCGATTAGTAGCCTATACAGCTATTATTTTAGTTATTTATATAATTAAATTTCAATTCCAGTATGGTGCGATTAGTAGTCCAACATGTCAGCTCCACATGTGACAAGGTTGATATTTCAATTCCAGTATGGTGCGATTAGTAGACCCCCTTGGCCAGTATTGCACAACCCGAATCATTATTTCAATTCCAGTATGGTGCGATTAGTAGGAGCACTAAAAATAAAAAAGTGGCTACAATGGCAAATTTCAATTCCAGTATGGTGCGATTAGTAGGCATCGATGTGGTAGTCTCTACCATCCTTAATCAATTTCAATTCCAGTATGGTGCGATTAGTAGACTTTTCGCATCCAAATATAATACCACAACAATTTACATTTCAATTCCAGTATGGTGCGATTAGTAGGAAATAACCTTTGAACCCGCCGAAATCAACCCAATTTCAATTCCAGTATGGTGCGATTAGTAGCCCGTTCGTCCCCTGCGTTCAAGTCAGCTATACCGGATTTCAATTCCAGTATGGTGCGATTAGTAGACCCCCTTGGCCAGTATTGCACAACCCGAATCATTATTTCAATTCCAGTATGGTAACGTTTTGAACCAACACCATATCCATTTGAAATTTATTTCAATTCCAGTATGGTGCGATTAGTAGACTTCATTTATGTGAGATTGGGAACTCTCAACATGAAAATTTCAATTCCAGTATGGTGCGATTAGTAGTTGCAAAAATGAATTCGACGATACCTTTTAACTCCATTTCAATTCCAGTATGGTGCGATTAGTAGTCCGTATGTATGTATTTTGTTTCCAGTATCCCCAATTTCAATTCCAGTATGGTGCGATTAGTAGGTTCAGGTCAAAGAACTGCATCAGGTCGTCAACGACATTTCAATTCCAGTATGGTGCGATTAGTAGCATTCCTCTACCGCTGAGCTATAAGGGCTTATTACATTTCAATTCCAGTATGGTGCGATTAGTAGAAGGTAATTAACAAACTTCGTGAAATTGGCAAAACTATTTCAATTCCAGTATGGTGCGATTAGTAGCGATGGCAAAATTTGAACGATTAGATATTGGTGCAGTATTTCAATTCCAGTATGGTGCGATTAGTAGCCATTTTCGAACCCGATGATGGAATTGAAATATTATATTTCAATTCCAGTATGGTGCGATTAGTAGCAGCATTTGTGCTAGTTGTTTAAAATATTTTTTTGCTATTTCAATTCCAGTATGGTGCGATTAGTAGCAAGAACTTTGTGTGCAATACTAAGCAGGTTTTATAATTTCAATTCCAGTATGGTGCGATTAGTAGCTCTTGACTTTTTAACCTCATCTATAAGGTTAAGTTATTTCAATTCCAGTATGGTGCGATTAGTAGTCCTGTTCCCATAAAACTATCATAAACAACACTATTATTTCAATTCCAGTATGGTGCGATTAGTAGTGCGGTATATCTGTTTACTATGACATATTCGATATGCATTTCAATTCCAGTATGGTGCGATTAGTAGAGCGAAATCGCTTTTTATTGGGGATAAAAAACTAGGATTTCAATTCCAGTATGGTGCGATTAGTAGCCTTCTACTTCATATTTAAGCAATGCCTTCTCAAATTTCAATTCCAGTATGGTGCGATTAGTAGCAAGAGCATCATGATTGCCTACACAAACCCTTGCTTCATTTCAATTCCAGTATGGTGCGATTAGTAGGTCGGATGTGGCGCCCAACCATTTTTCTATAATCAATTTCAATTCCAGTATGGTGCGATTAGTAGTCCGACATCTAAGTCTGCGTTTGAGGTCTTCGTTATTTCAATTCCAGTATGGTGCGATTAGTAGCTGTGTTTGCCTTTGTTTTCAAAAAAGAATTGCCATTTCAATTCCAGTATGGTGCGATTAGTAGGTTTGGGGATTTCGCACAGGCAGCGGCCGATTTCAAATTTCAATTCCAGTATGGTGCGATTAGTAGTTTCTTCAATTTTCAGCGTAGCTCCTATGCTTCTTAAATTTCAATTCCAGTATGGTGCGATTAGTAGATTTTAAAACGGCAAATCATCCTTTCTTCCTAATTCATTTCAATTCCAGTATGGTGCGATTAGTAGTTGCTTTTGTCCTCTTACAACTTCTTCGATAAATCCTATTTCAATTCCAGTATGGTGCGATTAGTAGTGAGGTGCCAGACGAAAATGCTATACAATGGAAATATTTCAATTCCAGTATGGTGCGATTAGTAGTAGAAATATGGTTCAGGGTATTCAGATCGGCTTTCCCTATTTCAATTCCAGTATGGTGCGATTAGTAGCCGTTCCACAACCTCAAAAAATATATTGGTCCTGAACGGTTTACGAAGATAGAAATTTTGATCTTGGCATACAATAGTTGTCGATGTGCAATGCCATAAAAATACCAGGGTATCGACAACGTTTGTTCTTGGTTGATATTCAGTATGTCAAAGAACGTTTTGGTTAAATTTGTTTTCTTTGTCAATAAATTTAACCGCGTAAATCAGAGAACGACAACTTAAAATTTAAAGAAAATTGCTTAAACTACTGCGTTCTTTTCCTATGATTTCTTTGTCGAGCCACTTCTCCTGGCGGGTTTTAAAAATAATAAAACTATCCTCGTCTTCGTCCATAATATTTTGAGCGGCTATTTTTAGTTCTTCTAAACGGGCTTCGGTTATTTCTCCTTCAAAAACCGAGTTTTGTATCCAGTTTAAATACCGGCGGCAGAGTTTCAACATTTTCCCTACCCGCTTTTGTCCGCAATCGTATACAGCAATTACATACATTACCAGTACATTTTAAAAGGTTTGTATTCTTCAATCCCTAAAATATGCTTTGCCAACTTGTAACATTCTAGTTTTATCAAGTGTTTGTAGCTAATGTTCCTGTTTAAGCTGCGGTGCTTTAGGGTTTCGGTGAGGCGCGTTTCCCATGCCTGCACAAACTTTTTCCGGCCTTGGGGTTTTAGCAATACCGCGTTCAAATTGGGTTCAAAATCATTGGCTTGTATCTCGCGTTTGTTCATGACCTTGAATATGACACGGTCGACCAATATGGGTTTGAAAATTTCGGCGATATCCAGCGATAGCGAGAAACGGCGTTCGCCCGGTTGGTGCAGAAACGAAATAAGCGGGTTGAGTTGTGTTTGGTGAATCGCACGCAAACATTGACTGTAGCACATCATGTTCCCAAACGACATCAGCGCGTTGACTTCGTTCTGTGGAGGACGGTATGAGCGTCCGGCCATTTCAAAATTATTCAGGATAAGGTTAAAAGCTTCGTAATAGTTCTTGCGGATATTGCCTTCGATGCCCATCAGTTCGTCGATTTCTGTTGCTTGCGAAATATGATTGCTGTGCCCTTCGATTATTTCGATAATATCGGCAAGGTCTTTTCCTCGCTTGTCGTAATAACGCAGGTTTTTGACCATATTATAGCTGGCGCCTTCCAATATACGTTGGGCTATCAGCAAGCGTTTATTCTTGTTCTTGTGAAAATCGGTTTGTGCCAGCAATACCTTTCCCGATAGCAGCGCTTCCCTCGGCATAAACGAGCCGGTATAGTTTTCGTAATAATCGAAAAAATGAACGGGAATTTGCTGCTGCCCCAAAAAATTGTATAATGCCGAATTGGCATCAAGGTTCCCCAGACAATATAACTCATCCACATTCTCAACGGGCAGGTAACGCGGTTTTTGTTCATTGCCGTCTTCGTCGTAAGGTGTAAACTTTAAAGTATTGTCGCGCCGCTGCAAGCGACCGGGATTAAATAAGTAGTAAGTTTTTTTCATAGTTCCGTTTCGTTGGCATAGCAAAAATCAAAGTAAGAGCAGTTTTTGCATTTAGGTTTTGAAATACGACCGGGGCAGTTTTCTGCCTGAATAATGTTTTCAATCTCTTGTTCGGCTTCCTTAATATATTCGCGGTCGGGCTCAGTAAGTAACACCTCCTGTGTTTTTCTGAGTTTAGGGTACTCAAGCAGACCGGTGGCATTTATCCTATTTTGCTCAAGCACGTACAGATAATACTTTACTTGTAGAATGTGAGATTCTTCCTTTTTGTCCGATTTTTTAATTTCATGAACTACGTTGTTTTTCGAATCGAAGTAATCGATTTTTATGCCTTCAATGGCAATTTCTTTAAAACGTTCGCTACGTTGTTTGTAACTGTTTTCGTGGATGAGTTTGCCCTGGTAAACAGCATCGGAAGTATGCTCCATATTTATATCGTTGGCAAAAAGCCAGAGCTTGCGGTGGCAAATGAGGTAGTAGTTGAAGTGGGTGCCGGTTGTTTGCATTTTTAGATTGATTAACGATTAAATTAGATTATTGATATTAAAAATAGAAAGATCAATCTCCCCAATCTTTATTAAAATGGCAATTCGCAGTCATTATCCAGAGGTTTACTATTTTTTTGAAGTTCTTGATAAATATTTTGTCGAATGTGGTCTTTAAGGCGTTCTCTGTAATAGTCGCACCAAATTTTACACTGATTTGAAGTGTTGATTAAAGCATTAAAATTTGCAAACGGCTCCTTGCTTTCGAGGACACAAAGGAGTTCTTCCGAAAGGTTTTCATCTTCGTTGCTTTCCGAAAAACGGGTCATTATTTCCATTTGCTCATTGTTGTTGAAAGGTTCGAAAACATAGCATTCCTTCCAGTTTTTATGTTTCAAATCAGCCTGCTTTTGTTTTTTCGGAGATTTTAAAACCGATTCAATTTCCAGTGTTTCGGCATTTAAGTAGCAAACACAGTCTTTTTCAATTTCTTTTATAACTCGTTCTATCAGTTGCAAACCAAATTTTTCGGGTAGCTCGTATGCATCCCAGTCTTCGCCGCAATCGCAATATTCGCCATAAGGGCAGGTCATTGGGTCACCGGTGCAAAGTTCCAGATCCATGCCCGACGATGGTAAATACTGAACCGGGTGTTGCCAGTTGGTGGTTAGTACTTCGTAAAGCCATTCGGGAGGAATGTCATTGGGAGTGTCAACCAAATCAATTTTTAGCGCCTCGAAAACTCTAAATATGGCTGTATTTACCGCTTCCCATTGTCCGCCAACCAATTGTATTATTTCCGGAAAAGCTTCCTGCTTAATTCCGGTTAGTTCCTCAATAGTTCGGTATGGAACCAGAGCAAGTTCGGCAATTTCAGGTTCTTCTTCTAAATGCGGAGGAGCCTCAATATATGCAGCATTAGGAGGGTTTTGGACTACCGCTTCCAAATCGGCCACTAATTGGTTGATGTAGTTTTGCATGAGTTGGTTACTTTTGTTGAATACCATTTTCTTGGGATATTAAATTTGGTAATACGCGTAATAAAAATCGCAAAGTGTTTCGTGAAATCCCCATCCCGTATCGCACGCATCTTCAGTAATTTTATAAGCCCTGTCCTGAAAATGCTCAAGTATTCCTTCTGTTTGCATCAGCCCCAACACTTTGCCAAACATGTTTTCCATACTGTTGTAAAACGGTTCATTTATGTCGTCGTAATCGTTGGTGAACTGTACCCCTGCTTCAACATAAAACAGCATTAAATCAGCCAACGATTCAGCCGGAATGCCAAGCTTCTTCACTTCGGAAACAGCTTTACGGGCTACGGACAAACGCATTTTAGGTTCGCCACGTGATGGATAAAACTCATTTTCTATTTGTTTTTTGTACTTCGCAACAACAGCTTCAACATCGTTGTTTAAATACAATAGATGATACTCCTGAACCGATGGGTATTTTTTGTCCAACTCTACAATGTGTTTTATTAGCTCCTCTTTTGTGCTGGTGCTAAGGTGTTTTTTTAGTCCTTTTGTTGGCATACTGTTTTGTTGTTTGTTGTTTGCGTTTTTGTTAACTTACCTCTGACAGAGTTTTGAACTCTGTCAGAGGTTGGTAATGATTAAATTAGAAATTCTTCTCCTTCCAGTTTTATTCCATAATTAAATGAATAACAGTTTAAATCTATTTTAGAAAGCGAATAGTAGTTTTTTTCGTTCCCTAACATAGGCTTTGTTTGCCCCGATTTTAATCTAACCTGAACAATCTGATTTGACATTGATTTCAAATGAGATCTAATTTTGTTCTTTTGAAGTCTTAGTAACGATTGATCTGCTTCAGATTTCAATAAATCAATTAATTCACTTTGTAACTCTAGTAAAATCTCAAACTTTTCATCGCTGTGCTTACGAGGGACATAAAATTGCATTTCTTCACCAAAAGCTTGTTTATCTATCAATCTAAATTTTCCAATTTTATCATATTGACACTCTTTGATATCTGTAATAAAATTTAGTTTTACCTGTGGGGATTTTTGTTCATGTTTGGCAAAGTTCAGTTCCGATTGAATTCGATAAAAAAAGTCTTGTTGAACTGAGATTAATTCTTTTTCCTGATATTGATTTTGTTGGAAAGATTGCTTCGTAAAAGAAAGTAACTCACTGTCTTTTCCCCTGTAAATCAATTCGGCTCTTAATTTTCCTTTATTCTTAAGTTTGAACAAGATAATCTTACCTAGTCCATCAAGCTTTCCATTTCTATTGCATCTTCCTGCAGACTGTACTATACTAGACACTGTTGTGAAATCTCTGTATACAATTGGAAAATCGATATCGACGCCTGCTTCAATT
The DNA here is from genome assembly GCF_052400645.1 of Saccharicrinis sp. GN24d3. Taxonomy (NCBI): domain Bacteria; kingdom Pseudomonadati; phylum Bacteroidota; class Bacteroidia; order Marinilabiliales; family Marinilabiliaceae; genus Saccharicrinis; species Saccharicrinis sp. GN24d3. Next base: position 29,806 of record NZ_JBQTGI010000039.1, on the reverse strand, counting down.
AATTGTGTTGAAATAACAATTAACTTTTTTTTCTGCTTTAGTCTTCTTTTCGCCAGATATATCTTCAAATTCCTGTGCTGAGGAGTAAAATGCGTATTAAGCAGTAATAATTCTTCACTTTCTAAATCCTCTTTGAGCAAACTGAATAAATCCTTGGTGTCATCAATAGTATTTAAGATTACCAGCACAGATTTATTTTCAGATAAAACCTGATCTTTCAATTCTTTTAGTTCAACTGGAGAATTATTGTAGTCGACAAAATAGCGATTAAACAAATCATGATTAAAATATGATAGTGGCAATAATGAATATGGGATCTTGTAATCGGGAAATAGCTCTAAAGCAGCATTATTATTCCTAGGTAATGAAAAATTGGGTTGTGTTGCTGTCGAAATAACAGCATAACTATCAAATTTGCTACAGAATTTATTCAGGTAAGCAACGAAAAATCCATACAACCTTGGGGGTAATGATTGAATCTCATCTAATAAAAAAATACAGTTTAAAAAGTTTGGCAACTTCAAAAGCTCCGCATTCTTATTACTCAATATCGTTTCGAAAAAACGCACAAATGTAGTTATCACAAAAGGATATGCGAAAGTATTCTGCTGAAATTCCAACACGTTGGCTTCTAAAATTTTCTCTTGTGTTGGATTTGAATCTAACTCTTTTTGAATAGATTCGAATCGGTCGTTTTCTGATTTTGAGTCAATACGTTGTACAAATTGTTCATTGCCTTTAAATATTTTTAAAACTTCTGATTCAACTTGCTCTGTTATTGAAAGAAAGGGAAGTCCATAAATAATTCTTTTGGCGCCTTTGTTTTGAATAATTTCTGACGCCAAAGAAAGCATCATTAATGTTTTGCCTGAACCTGTAGGTGCTGTCAATTCGAAAATACGATTGCCTTTCCGTATACCATTCCGCATATTCTCAATAGCATGTTCACGAATGGATGTTCGTAGTTTATTTAAATCAGAATCTTGTTTCAGCGCCATTAAATATGAATTGAGCTGATTAGGGAAAATTTTAGAGAAAATCTCAATATCCTTCTTCTGCTCATCTATAAAATTATCAAACTTGGCAGCATCTGCTTTATCGGCATGGATCAGACACGCAAAGGCATGTTGATTCTTCAAGAAAAAATCTAACGGCTTAACATTTTGGTCGGATTTAAAATAAAGCGAATTTAATAACGCATCCTTTTTTGACTTATCTATAATGAAACTTGTGAAATCTTCCAAATTATAAAATTGACTTACAAACTGATGAAACGGAATCGATTCATTTGTTTCCAAGAAATCAAAAACTTGCCCCAGTTCTGTTTTAGATAAAATACTTGCTCCCGTATTGCCATAATCAGAAGGTGATAAATCCGGGAGATTACCATGATGCTTTGCAAGTAAAACTAAAATGGCAATTATATCATTTTGCTTTGGCATATCTCTGAGCAAATTGTTTAATAACTCAAAATTCTTTCTGGTACTACAAAATGCAAAATAAAAGACAATTGCCGACAAATATGAATGATGGGAATAACCTTGATTATTTAATTCAGGACGTAATTTAGCCTGAAAATTAGGATTCATTTTACCTAAATCATGCAAAATAGCAACCAACTCAGCAAGTTGTGAGTTGGTAAGCTTTTTTACATTTGCTAAGACCCCCTGTACGTGCTTTATTAAAGGCTTCTGAGGATGAGAATAGTATATGTTTAAATGAGACACCATCTTTCTGACGAGTTTGAAGTATTAAATTCAAAATATTCCCCTTCAACTGATAGTTGTTGGCTAGCATCAGGATAAACTATCTCTACATATTTATCAGGATGATTCCACATATCATTATCTTGAAAAGTAGGAACTCGATCGAATCCGATCCTAAATTCGCCAGATATATCATGTAATTCATACCCCTTGCTACACACAAACCCTTTCGTTTTAAATTTCCCATTTCTTACAACCAAGAAATTACTTTCCGAAATAAATTCCAATTCGGCGGGACAGTTATGCCAGCCTAAGATTGGTGTGTAAACTGCTTTTTCTTCCTTCACATATGATGAGAATTTATCAAAGATATCTAAAGACCTATCGGAGCGAATTGCAAGTGTTACAATAAAACTAGGAGACTTGAGAAATTCAAAATACTTAGGCGATCCTGATGAAACAGGTTCATAAGCTGATTTACTCGTAAATCCCCAAGAGACTTTTTTAGGATTTTTTTCCAATTGGACGCCATAAAGAAGATCCTCTGATAATTGAGGGAACAGTTCTTTCATGTCATCTCGTTCAATGCCAATAACAGCTCCGATCATTCCAATCAGAGCTGTTTTGGTAATAATATCGTGAGACAATGGATTGTTATTGGTTTCTGGTTTTTTGAAATGCGCCCAGTTACCTTTTATTCTTAACTGAATCCCTTTCATTTCTTCTCATTTTCTTTTGTATTGTTTGATTTAAAGCTCATTATTTTGAATTTCTTTCTCCACTTTTCGTGTTGTTCCTTTATTTCTGTTTGAGCCTTATTATTTTGTTCATCACCAGAAGAGCTGTCTTCATCGTTTTTTTCAGGTTTAACCTTTTTACCAGTCAATGCTTCTTTAATACAATCTAATTCTGTGTAGTAGTTAACACACTCAACTTTATCTTTTTTTACTTCCTCAAATAATTTAGAAAAATCGAAATCAAAATCATCCATACTACGAAGTTGTTCTCCTTTTTTTCCGTCTTTCTTTTTTATTTTTACAAGACGATCAACCCCATAGATTTTTTGATTACTCTCCTTATAAACTATTTCTAATAGCAAGAGTGAATCTTGACCAACTTTTGTACGCGAATGAGAAGTACCCTCTCCTGATGTTCCGTACCATAAACCTTCGTACATTAATATTAAATCCGGCTCAGACATACCCGTTTTTTCTGCTACTTTGGGATTAATCCAACCATGAATCTGCATCAAAGAATAGGGTACAACGCTTGTAGTACCAATAGAGCCCTGTGTCTTGTCTTCTTTAGAAGTAAAGTGTGTTGTGTTTTGGTGCATTCGTAAATTCACCTCATTCAATGATGGATTTAAGAGAGCAAACTGAACTGGTCCAGTAAATTGCACATGACCGTTTGTACATGCAATTTCTTTACCTTCTGTATTTTTAATTTTAATGTCTTTTGCTTTATCTGCTAAAGTCGAGATTCCACCAAATAGTCGAACATCGATTTGTGTTTTCAAAATTTCTCCAATATCAGTCAATCTATCGGGATTTCTATTTTCGCCTTTAGCAATTGCTGTTAAAACACCTTTAGAGTCAGTTTTACCTGCACTGGATTTATCAGTAACATAAATAGATAATCCTTTAGTTTCCTCTAAGTATGTTCTTATAAATCGTTTAATACGCACATCACTTACAAGTATCTTCCTTGTTTCTTCATCAATACGCTGTTCTCCTGTAAAAGGATCTCCGTTAGGAGTGTTATAAGTTGTTTCGTAGAAAAATAGAATCTCTGATTTTTTTGTAATTGTTTTTGTTTCACTCATTTTACTAATTTTTTATTGTTTATTTTCTTGGATTGTTTCTAGTATTTCCGTTAGCTTTTGTGTTTCACTAGCTAACATTTCACTGTCTTTAATTGCGGCTATCAATTTTTCGATTGTTTTTACAAAGCTGGCTACTTCATCTCTAGCCTCGTATTTATAGTATCCTTCAAAAAAACCAAATGCAAGTGCATTTTCATCGTAATCATTAGGCACCATATCAGCAAGATCTCCTCTAATAGATGCAGAAACCTGTCTGGTGAAATTTTTATCGTGCAGCACAAGCTTTTCGTCAATTTCATTTAAGAATTTTCGGCACATTTCTAATGTTTTAACTCTTCGAGACAATAAACCTACGTAGCTCTTTTCAAACGAACCAATAGCATTTTTTAATGGCTTAGCCATTTTGCCCATTTCTACGCCAATTTTATAACTGGCAGATCCTGTTAATTTCATATATCTATCGTTTTTAGAATTTTGTATTTTGTATAAAAATTGGAGTGCATATCTTAACCGTGTAAAACACCCCGTTTTATCATCTGATCTTGCTGCCAATTCGACCTTTCTAATTACATTGGGTAACAACATTTCATCACTATAGTAATTTTCAGAATAAATCAGAGGAAGAGTTTTTATCAGATGACCTTTGTAGCCATTATTTGATTTTATTATTGCAGTTCCTTTTTTATCATCATAGAAGTAGGAACCCATAATATCTAAAAGACTATTTTCTATTTTAAAATAAAATTCTTTTTCGCTATTTGTTTCCTTTTTCCAATTTTTAGAAAGTTCTATTGAAATATTTTCAATTCTAGTACCAATACGATATAATGTGCTTTTATCTAACCCTGAAATTTCTATCATATCATTAACAGTATTTCCACTAGTGTCGGCGAAAACAAAATCAAATCGAGTAAATTTTATTGTCTTATTATCAAAGAAAGGAATCAAGGGCTCAGCTGTCAGTCTTCTTTCATCTTTCTTTTCAAAGAAGAACTCATCGAATTCTTTAACAGAAAACTGCTCTCCTTTTGTAACAACAGGATAAACAAACAATGCGATGTCTGTATTTTTTAATGTTCTAAACCTTTTATTAAGTATAGCTTCAGTGTAAAGAAAATCTTCAAATTGATCTTTTGATTCAAAATAAAATGATTTTTTGCGAGCAGATAAAGTGAATTTCGGAGTCTGGACATCATTATTCGTATTTCCTGAACACAATGTCCGATAAATACTTTTATGCGGTACGACATAAGATTTACCATTATCATCATTTATAGTTTCAATCAATTCTGCGTTAAGCTTATTTGTAATAAATTGAAATGGTTCTTTGAAATGATACCAATGCTTACCACCTTCAAATTCAAAATGAAGAAATACCTTATGATTTGCGTATTTTAAAAGCTTGTTTTTCGATGCTTCTGATAAATCCTCAAAAGTGTTATCTTTTTTTACTATTTTTTTTAATGACTTTTCATTTGTTCGAATTAGCCAACCTAAATATTCTTCCTTTACTCGAGTTTCATCCTGAAAAAGCTCTTCGATTACCTCTGTTTTATTATTCTCAATATAATCTTTAACCAAAGGGGCATATCGTAATATCAATTCAAACTCATTTAGACTTTCTCCATAAGAATTATTAAACTTTGAAAGTTTAAATTCCTCCCATTGCTCTTTTAATTTACTAATGATCTTTTCGAAATACTGTTGCTTATTCAAGAACTTTTTAGGAATTTTTACTTTATTCTCTTTATCGTGATAAAGCTTTGCAATTAGCTTTGAAATGGTTTCGTAATCTTTGCTCTCAATATCAGGTATCCCTTTCATCATTTCTATTGATGTATTTAATAAGAATTCATCCCTAATACTGTTTAACACTTTTCGTCCGTTTTTATAAGCACTCTTTTCTCCTTTTTCTAAAGTATAATTTCCAAAATCATCAACTTTCTTAAAATTGCCAGACTTATCGAAAGAGCTTTTTCGAGAATAAAATATATCTCCAAAAATGTATTTTAGCGGACTACTATCGCTTGATGTTTTATATAGCAGATAGTATAGTTTATCCCTTTTGTTTTCTGGAGTAATTCGCATTTTGTTCCAGTCAAAAATAAAATTGCCAGAAACAGGAATAGTTATAAAAATTAGTGGATCATCCTCTTTGTCCACTGGTGAAGGTTTTACATACTTGTAATATTTCAGAGAGTTTTCTGAATTACGAAGAACATGACCTATTTGTAATATTGTTTGTAAACTCATTCATTAATATTTTTAATTTTTCTATTCACCATCGACAGCGGTGCCAACGGTTCTATTTCCAAAATCACCTTTTCAGTTAATTGGGGCGGTGCTTTTAACAGTGAAATATTTATTTTATCCATAACTACTTATTTTAATCTGACCTTTCAGGCCGCATTTGCTTGTTTGTTATTCTTTGCCCAAGGCCTTGCCATTGGTTTGAAATCATTATGCCTTTCAGGCAATTTATTGGCGTTGTTAATCTTCATTATTTTTTGTCATCAATTGCTTTCCTTAATTTAACCTCTGACAGAGTTTCAAACTCTGTCAGAGCTGTAAATTCTTATTAAAATTCCAACCAATTTTCTAGGTCTCTAAAATCCATTTTTTCGCCATGAGCGGTATTAAAATTCGCTTCAGTATCGAACCAGCCAATAGTTTCATCGCGTTTGAGTTTTGTTGGTTTTACAGAAATACAACTTAAATACGACGACCAAGGATATTCCAAAGGGTGTTCACAAAAGCCATGACGAACTGGATTATTGTGGATGTACAACACCAGTTTTTTTAAATAATGCATATTGTCAACCTGCTTCCGTTTAAATGGTCGTTCAAATAAAGGGCCGCGGGCTTTAATCCATTTGTTAAACGATTGGGCATAGGCATTAAAAAGTTTTGCGAATTGTTGAGAGGGTGTCCCAATTTTTATTGGTTTGTCGTTTTTACCTCTGACAGAGTTCGGAACTCTGACAGAGGTATCGGAGATAAATGCAACAATCTCATCTTCCGACTTAATCCTTACCACAAAATGTACATGGTTAGGCATTAGCACCCACGCATAAGTATCGGCAACCGGAAAAATATGCTTGTCGTATAAATGCAGGAAAAACGCATAATTCTCTGCTTCCTTAAACATATTTCGGTTACCCACTCCGTGCGAATAGATATGGTAAAATTTGCCGTATTGTAATTTTTCGGGATTCATGTTATTTTTTGTTATCCTTAATTCTGACAGAGTTCAAAACCCTGTCAGAACTGAATTTTATTTCATCTCTATCCACCCAAATCCAGCACTACTCTTTTCGCTCACCCCCGCACCCCAAACCATCTGCTGCACCTCAACCGGCGCCGTCAATTCAAATTGGAACAAAGACCCCACGATACGCGATTGTTCCTTTGTGCCGGGCTTCATCACAAAGCCGGACCGTTTAAAATCGCTTGTCAGCTTAAGTTTTATTTGTTCGGTAGAAACGGAACCCTGATTTCTGGTGTTATTGTATTTTTCAGCGATGTGTTTTATGGCCAACACTTTAAAGTTCTCATCTTTGAGGGAGAGGTATTGTGGGTGTTTATCGTTTTCGGATTTGTAGCTAACCACCCAGGGTGTTTGCAGGCGGTATTGCATGGTAGGTTTACATTCGGGTTCTGCCAAGGCGGCAACATTTGCCACTTTAAAATCGATGCCGTTAAACTTGTCGCCCAGGTAAAATTCTTGCGACATAAACAGTCCTTTAATAAAATTGGAAGCCGCTTCGTTTACATCGAACGAAATTTGCAGTTTAATTTCGTGCGCCGTTATCTCAAACAGTTTTTTCTCTTTCCAAAGTTTGGGTTTCCCAAAATTCAGGCGCGAGAAACAAAAGAGCTTGTACAATTTGGTTTCGCTTTGCCCATATCCTTTTTCGTGCAGGAAGCCGGCAAAGTCCTTGTCGGCTTGTTTTAGCACCTTATAAATCCAGGCACTAATGTAATACTGGTAATCCATGGGCAACATTCGCTGCTTTGTGGTGCGGTTAAGGCTTAATTCAAATCTCATTTAATAGTTTCTTATAATTAAATCCAACTCAATAAATTATATGCAAATAAAAAAGACGTTACTGCCAACTACTGTCAGTCAGAATATTTTTTACTTTAGTTTTTATAAAATCCTTCAATTCTCTGGGATAGACTACTTCTACATCGTTACATAAACCTATTACAAAACGCCCAACACCTTCAAAACCGCAAACAGGAGCAGTAAAAACACAATCATCATGTGGATCTATGGTAATAAATTGTTCTGCCAATGGATACTCTTTTTTTAGCAGTTCGCTAGCTCTAACCGATAATTTAAGTTTCACCTCAGTTTGCTCTTTTGAACTAATCCGGAAAACATCCATAGGTAAAGCCACATGAAATGGCTCATGATTCCAGTTCTCTTTCAAAATTTTTACGGATGCAATACGCGTATTTTTAAAAATCTTACAGCAATTGCTTTCTACATCGTAAGCCCATGTAGCAATAAAATTGGAGGTAAATTTAAACGGTTCCACCACCCTATCTTTTTTCGCATTGCTATTGGCAGACTGATAGCCAATCAGTAATACTCTTTTCTTTTGTTTTATTGCTTTAGTTATCTCATGAATATTTTTGGAGTGCTCCATCTTGGTTATAGTATCTGCCACTCTCTCAGAATTATACAGAGCGTATAATTTTTCAATAAGATTTTGCTTTAACAGATTTACGTTGCTTATACTATGGATTGCTTGTTGAAGGATATAAGCTTCTTCTTTTGAAAAATGCAGTAATTCGTCTATCTCTTTAAAATATGGACTTTTTTTATCGATAAAGTACCTGCCTTCTTTTGGCACTAATATTATAAATCCTGCATTTCTAAATGTTCTTATGTATCTGTAAAAACTTCTCTCGCTTAAGTTAAACCTTTGTATTATTTCATCTTTTGTATAGCGTAATCCAGAGGAAAGAAAAATTAACATTTCTAATAAACGTCGGAGTTTCTCATGTTCGTTCATAGGTTGGTGTAGAATTTAAATCCAGAAATAAATATACATAATATATAATTTACATCAATGCATTTTTCTGATTAAAATTTACTTTATCCCCTATAACTTGAAGAAAACTAAGTGAATGAAATACTGCTGTCTTGTATAACTAGCGTTTTGGCAATACAAATTGACCTTTTGCATCCAACGTTATTCCTATCAGTCTCATAAATTAGTTTTACTGTTATACGTTAAAAGAGACAATTATGAAGATTGGTAGTGTAAAATCCAAACCCGGCCATAAAGGCATCTACGTTTGCAAAAGACAGGTCCTACGGGTTTTCAAAAGCTTCCGGCATAAAGCCACTCACTCCAAAATGGGATAAGTTGATATTTCCAGGCGCACAAGCGCATTAATAGACTTAATCTTCGTAATACCGTCTATAATATCTTTTTGTAGAGTGGCAAGATAAATGTGCGTTGTAGATAAACTTTGATGACCTAACATTTCACTTATTGGGGTAACAGTAACTGCTTTGTTAATGGTAATTGAAGCAAATGAATGGCGAGAAACATAAGAGGTCTGTTTTACATCAATTCCAGCATCCTTAGCAATTATTTTAACCTTTCATTATAATCATTTCGTGACCACATTAAGTCTTTATATTGGTCAGTTAATCTCTTTTAACCTAGATTATATGAGACTCTAATTGTAAGTAGTACTGTTTAACCCGGATTATGTATTGGAGGTTCGTCATGAGCATTGCAAGTACAATAAAACAAGGCATTACTGAAACGAGGCATAACATCGTTCTGGTGAGCTGAAGTGATGCAACGAAGTGTCTTGTTTTAAAGTAATTTCAATGTGTAATAGAATTTCTAGGGCATATTGCAGGTTAATTGAAGGAATGTCAAATGTAGTTCCGTAAGACCAATAATTTGAATAAACTGACAAATCATGTTGGTCAAAATAATCACAGTCGTAAATAATGACTACTAACAAATATTTTGCATACTTGAGAATAATGGACGAGCCTATTAACCTAAACTCGTCCATTTGTGGTAGTGTATTTTATTGGTTTTAATTCAATATAAATGATTCATGCAATCCTTCAGCCGAACTAGGTCCAACCCAAACATCGAAAACGCCAGGCTCTAACAAGAATTCGCCTTTCTCATTATAAAATCCAAGTTCTTTTGCTGTCAACTTAAATTCTAGTTTTGACTGATCACCAGCTTTAATAAGAATTTTTTCAAATCCTTTTAACTCTTTAACTGGACGAACAGTGCTAGCCACCCGGTCTCTGATATACAATTGTACAACTTCTTCACCATCCAACTGTGATATGTTACTGACCTTAATGCTTACTTTAACTTCTTCAGAGCTTAAAACCTGAACCTCTAAATCAGCGTACTCAAATTTTGAATAACTTAAACCAAAACCAAAAGGAAATAATGGCGCATTTGATTCATCAATATAATGAGACCAAAAAACATCGCCTACACTCTCAGGTCTACCGGTTTTAAAGTGATTATAATAAATGGGACATTGACCTACACTTCTGGGGAACGTCATTGGAAGTTTACCGGAAGGATTGTATGCGCCAAACAGCACATCGGCGATCGCATTCCCCGATTGTGTTCCTAATTGCCAGGCCTCAACAATAGTTGGTATATGTTCAACTGCCCAGGGTAGCGCTAAAGGACGCCCGTTCATCAGTACCAGAATAATATTTTTATTCACCGCATAAACAGCTTCCAGCATTTCTTGCTGCAAACCCGGCAAGTCAAGTTTGGTACGTGCTCTTGCTTCGCCCGATTGAAAACCATGCTCGCCCAACACCATAATAACAAGTTCAGATGACCTGGCCAGTTTTACAGCTTCCTCAATACCCGACCTGTCGCTATTATTAATTTTAACTTCCTGGTAAAAAGACACCGGCCCATCCACTAAATTAACACCTCGTGCATATTTAAAATGATCGGTATACTTACCCAAACCTTCGATTACTGAAATAGCTGTATTATCATCAGAAGCCACTCTCCATGTTCCTAAAGGACTTGTTTTATCATCAGCCAAAGCACCAATAACTGCGATTTTGTTTTGTTGTTGTTTTAAAGGGAGCAGTTCTCCTTCATTTTTTAATAAAACAATCGATTTTCGTGCCATATCCAAAGCTACTTCCTGATGATCTTTGTGATAAAGCAAATCTTTTTCTCTTTCCAGATCGCAATATTTATAGGGGTCATCAAATAAACCTAGTTCATACTTTAAGCGAAGAATCCTGCCTGCAGCCTCATCTACAACAGATTCTTTTACCTTACCTGAATTCACCAGTTTAACCAAGTGCTTTACATAAGCATACGATTCCATGTCCATATCAGAACCTGCATTGACAGCCAACTCTGCTGCGTGTTCCAGGTCGCGGGCATAGCCATGCGAAACCATTTCGGCTCCACTGGCCCAGTCTGATACAATAAAACCTTTAAATCCCCATTTGCCTTTTAAAATATCGCGTTGTAAAAATGCATTTCCTGTAGTTGGAACCCTATTTAAGATGTTAAATGAATTCATTACCGTTTTTACTCCTGCATCAACGGCCGCTTTAAAAGGAGGCAATACCTCATTGTAAAGTGTTGCAGTCCCTATATCAACGGTGTTGTATTCCCTTCCGGCCTCGGCAAAGCCATAAGCCACAAAATGTTTAGCACAAGCCGCAACCGTATTGATGGCTGACAGATCTTCACCCTGAAAACCTTTTACCCTGGCAACTCCAATTTTACTTCCCAGATAGGTATCCTCGCCTCCTCCTTCAGCTACACGACCCCATCGTGCATCACGCGAAATATCTACCATAGGTGCAAAAGTCCAGTTTACCCCACTGGCTGCTGCTTCGGTGGCAGCTATTCTTGCAGACTTTTCAATCGTTTCTAAATCCCAACTGGCAGCTTCGGCTAAGGGGATTGGTGATAATGTTTTTTGACCATGAATTACATCCAGACCAAAAATCAACGGTATGCCCAGACGCGACTCCTCAACTGCCAGTTTCTGAAGTTCAGTTATTTGACTAACCGTTTTAACATTCAAAAACGAACCGACCATTCCTTGCTTGACGTGTTCATATTTCAATTTTTCGGCACCTTCTTCAGGTGCAGGTCCGGTGGCATCCCAAAATCCACTATACTGAACCATTTGACCCACTTTTTCTTCCAACGTCATTTTTGATAATAACTCTTCCACCTTTTTATCGACACTATCTCCAGAAGATTTAGACGGTGCAGTGTTGCATGCATTAAAAATAAAAACTGTTGCAACAGCAATGAGTAATATGCTTAATCTCTTCATATCCCGTTATTTTATTTATTATTTGATTCTTTTAAACCCACCTTATGCATTTACGTATTTAAATTCTTTTCCCGGATATTGCAATGTCCCCTCCTTATCGGTTACATATAACCAAACTACTTCTTTTTCTATCAAAGCAAGTAGTTGGCAATGGGTTACCACACCCTACTTTTTGCTGAATTATATTCTCCTGAGCTTTCATCATGAAGCTGCTTATAATTAACAGTTACAGTAATAAAACGCTTATCCCCTAGAATCTTATAATATTAAAACGGACTGGCTTTATAATAAGGATCTTTCATAGCTTGTTTAAACGCGCTTAATGCTTCATCACTTGAATTTACCCGCCAATCACACTCTTTATTAATGTGAAACCAGGTAAAGATTTTAATCCGCGGATAGTCATTCTTTATCTTGTTAAAAGCATCTTTGATCCAGTCGGCTTTTGTAAGGTTATTGTATACAAATTCACCTGTCCCGAATTCTGCGATCATCATGGGTTGCTCACCTAACTTTGCACAAGCCTCATAAAGTTCTTTAAAATTATTATCAAAATCGCGATAAGGCCTTTCTCCTCCCCATGGGTCTTTGGGATAAAAATTATATCCATCCAACCCAATCCAATCCACATACTCACTACCCGGCCAATAATTTTCTATATCATTCCATGCCTCACATGAAAGATCGGCAGAAGGACCATGCGGAGTCCATAACCACTTCACATTATATGCTCCATTTTCCCTAAATCTATCCACAACATATTTCCATACCTTAATTACTTTCTCTGGCCCACCATCTTCGCGTCCGTTTTTATTCCCGCTCCATACATACCAATTCCCATTAAACTCATGTAAAAAACGATTGAGTACAACTCCACCATATTCTTTGGCGGCCAATGCAAAACGATCGATATACGCATCGTGTTTACCTGCCAGCACTTCATCCATTGCTTCATACTGATCAATATTTCTGGTATGATTAGGATTTTTTGATGGCCAGAACAGTTCCCAGGTTATATGTGGTATAATGCCTTTTTTTCTTGCTTCTTCGCAGGCTTCAACAGGAAAAGGATCATCCCATGTTGGAAACCAAACTACAGAACCCACTTCATGTTCAATAAGTTCTTCAAACCCTGTGATGGCTTTAATTCCGTCACCTGGGAAATAACCATTTTCGGCTGCTGTAAACATACCTACAACACAGCCATCCCAGTCTCCCTCTAATCTGCTGGATGGTTTTTTACTTTGATTACAAGAGGCCAAAATAAGCATTCCCAAAATGGGTATTAATATTGTTTTTTTCATCCGTTCTTAAAAAATAAAATCGATAAACAGTATGCCCTAAAACGTTGTACTTTCTTCTATATACTATAACAGTATTATTTCTGATAGATCCTAACATAATCCACTTCCATGGTTTGCGGGAAAGCCCTTGAATCGATTCCTTCTACACTTCCCCATGCTCCCCCAACGGCTACATTCAAAATCAAATAAAATGGTTTGTTATAAGGCCATTTATCCACACCCAATCCTTCATTACGATAGGTAAAATAAAGCTTATCATCAACGTAGGCCTTCATTAAGTCAGGCGTCCATTCCAGGATATAAGAATGAAATTGTGTATTTACATTACCGACGTTAATTGTATCCGTTTTTTGTGTCCCTTTTTGCCATTGATAATCTTTTGAATGTGCCGAAGCATGAATCACACCTAAATCGTGCCCCACATGTTCCATAATATCTATCTCTCCGATATCTGGCCAGTTACCATCATCGAACGACCACCCACCTGGCATCATCCATATAGCTGACCATGTTCCCCTTGCATCAGGTAACTTGGCACGTACTTCAACTTTTCCATATTGCCAATCGGCTTTTGAGATTAATCGGGCAGAGGAGAAGTTCTTATCTTCATATTGTTCTTGAATGGCCGTTATTTTTAAAATACCATTCTCCACCCAGGCATTTTCTTTTCGCGCTTTGGTATAGAACTGTTCTTCTTTGTTACCCCACCCAGATTGATTTCCTTCCTGGTCGTAATCCCATTTGGCAGAATCGGGCAAACCGGTATATTCAAACTCATCTTCCCAAACGAGCTTGTATTTGTTAGGTGATGAGCAAGCAGAAAATATAAATCCGATTAGTGCAAAATGAATTACAATATTTTTTAGTGATTTCATGGGTTATTACGTAATTAAATTAGTAACAAATAATTTTATTAAGATGCTTATATACCTGCCAGGGATTCTATTAATATATTAAAGTCTGTATCGAACGTGCAGGCATTTCAACAACAGCCATATAACCATCTATATATAAGGTGTATTTAACCGCTTCATCAGACTTATTCATTACCACAGTTGTAATTTTACCATCTGGTTTCATAAAAGAAGTGCTCAGCAATCTTGAAAAGCTGGTAGCCGTACTAATTCGTTTATCGCCCGGGTGAACAAATTTTGAAAAATGCCCAATAAAATAATAGGAAGGGGTGAAGATAAGTTCGTCGGTTCGCGTATCGGCATGTATCGGGGCAAAGCATAAATTACCAACATGGTTTGGTCCCCCATTTTCATCCAGTAGGATATTCCAGTCGGTCCAACCTACGGTACCGTTGTTGAAATCATTTATCATCGATTCTCCATACCGCTCTCCGTTCGACCATCGCTGGTATCCATCCTGGGTAAAACCTTCGTTACACCCTTCGGTAAACATGAGCTTTTTATCCGGAAATTCCTCTTGTATGGTTGCCAGGTTTCGCCACATAGCTTCTCCTCCTCTCCATGTTTCATACCAATGAAAACCAGTACCCCACACATACTTTGCAGCTTCCGGATCATTCAGAATGGTATTGGCTCTATCAACAATCAAATCACGGTTGTGATCCCAAACGATAATTTTTTTATCGCCCAAACCGGCTTGCGCCATGGTTGGTCCAAGATAATTTTTTAAGAAATCACGCTCTTCTGCCGCTGTATATATACATGATTCCCAGGTTTGAACAGCCATTGGTTCGTTCTGGATGGTTAACCCCCATATTGGCAGTCCTTCTTTTTCGTATTCCTGAATAAATTTAACGTAATAGTTAGCCCAGGATTGATAATATTCAGGAAGTAATTTACCGCCCCGTAACATATTGTTGTTATCCTTCATAAAAGCAGGAGGACTCCATGGACTAACATACATGGTCATTTCTCCTCCTGCTTCAGCAATTGCTCTTTTTATAAAGGGAATTCGGAATGCATGATCGTGTTCGATAGAAAAAGATTCTAAATCTTTATCGCCTTCCTCAACATAGGTATAACTTTTACTGCTAAAATCGCAACTGTGGATATGTGTGCGCAACAGGGAATAAGTAATACCGTTTTTGCCGTAATAAGCGTCCAATACTTTCTGTTGTTTTTCGGCCGACAGTTTGGCGAAAACTTCAGATGAAGCATCAGTAATTGCACCTCCAATACCTAAAACAGATTGAAAAGTTTTAGTTGGGTTAACAAATACAGAATTGCCAGTTTCTAATGGTTGTTCTGCTTTAGCAAAAGAGATATTGGCTGTTCGAGTGAGCTTTAAATTTGAATCCTTTGAACTTGTGAATACTTCAATTTTTCGAGCATTCCCATCAAATGTCTTCATGTGCGCTAAGTCTTCAGTCTGCGTATTTTTGAGCGATGGACTTGTACAGCTATATAGTAGCATAGCTGCTATTCCTATAAGATGATTTATTTTCATATATGCTGAATCTATTTTTAATTAGTTTTTCTGGAAAACACGTACATAATCAATCTCGTACGTTGTGGGTAAGGCCGATTCGTCAACACCCAGATATCCTCCCCAATCTCCTCCCCAGGCAAGATTTAGCTTTAAGTAAAATGGTTCATTAAAAGGCCATGTGTCTTTATTATTCGTATGGTCGTTATTAAACGTGAAATAAACTTCACCATCAATAAGACCTTTAATATAGTCTTCGGTCCATTCTACTGCATAAACATGAAATTCAGACTCTGCGGTTGGAATATATTTTTCGGCAGTTTTTTGAGTACCTAAAGAGTGGTTGTAAGCGGTACAGTGAATAGATGAAGATACATGATTTGGATTTGCACCAACTTCTTCCATAATATCTATTTCACCATCACCAGGCCATGAAGTAAAGTTCTTGGGCATCATCCAAAATGCCGGCCATGTACCTTTTCCTACAGGAAGCTTCAAACGTGCTTCAAAGTATCCATAAGTCCAACTCTCAATGGTGTTCATTCGAATGGACAGTACTTCACTCCCTGATTTTTTAGCAATAATTTTTAACGAGCCGTCATAAATTGTAGCACATGTGTCTGCTCCTTTTACGGCAGCAATATAGTTTTGAATTTCATTGTTACCCCAACCATTGTCACCCGTCTCGTACCACCACATATCGGTATTAGGTATAGCGGCACGACCATCCTGTGTTAAAGCATCGTTAAACTCTTCCTGCCATACAAGTGAATATCCTAATGGCGTTGATATTACAGGTTGTACATAAACTGCGCTCTCAGGCTTTAAAAAATTAGCACCGGGAGAAAACCCTGTCCAAACATAGATAGACGATAATGTTTGATTATCGGTACAATCTAAATTTAACAGGTTAATGTTTTGTCTGATGTTTATTTCAGAAAGTTGATTAGATGAGCAATTCAGACTGGTCAATGCGCCTAATTCTGATAAATCCATCTCGTCTATTTGGTTGTTACTACAATCCAATGTTTCAAGTGTAGAAAAGCTTTCTATACCAGTTAAGTTTTTAATGTTCAAGCCGCTTATATCCAATGTTTTAATTTTAGCTGCTTCGTCTAAGCTAAAGATATCATCTTCATTGGTGTCCAAATGTTCAAGGGTGTATGTCTTAAATGCTTCATCTGTAATATTTACTTCCTGGATTAAAAAAGATTGAACAAGCGAAATTTCTTTAATATAAGTAACGGAACTAAATTTAATGGTTGCAGAACGATCTTCCAATCCTTCATTTGCTGTTGTTGTAACCGTTACGTTTGTTTTTCCAGAATATCCCTCAGTTGGAGAAACTGTACACCAATCGGCAGAGGATGAAACAGCCCAACTGGCACTTGAAGTTACCGTAATTGTTTGGGAAGAAGATTCAGACGACAAAGTTAACTCATCAGGTGATATATCAATAACGATCTCTTGATCTACAGCAGAATCTTCATCACTACACCCAAGTAATAGAAAAAGAATAGAAAATATTGTTAAAATTTTATACATAATTGATTTGAATTATTCGTTTCCCAAAAGATCTTTTTGTTAATTGATAAACACACTATTAACCTGAGTTTGATTAAAATAAAATTGAGGATGCCCTTAAATAATGACAGATTATATTTCCATCCCCACACCTTCGGTGTGGTACTTCCCCCTATCCAATCCCAAAGAATAGGGGGGAAGTGCCCTTGATGTGAATTATAAAATGTGATTTTATTGATATATTGAAAGTTAATTCAGGACATCCTCATTATCAAAGCAAATTATTCAGAAACTCCTCTTAACTCAATATTTGTCACTGAGATACCGTCCTGCATGTCGCTTCCTCCTCCTCTTATTACCAAATATGCTGTGCCAGTAACTGTTGCTGTAAATAGCCCATTGGCTTCAGGGTTCGTTGCAATAGTAGTAAACATTTGTCCAAAGGCGCTCGTACCCGAACCAGCCCATGTATTTATGGCTAAAAGAGATCCGCCATCGGAGTAATCCCCCGATATGGTAGCCGGGTCGACATATCCACAGTAAACCTCAAACCATGTATCCGTACAGCCGGATGTAGAACTTATATACATATCTATTTGATAGCTACGTCCCTCTTCCACCTCTATTGCCTGATAGATTCCTTGACCACTCCATCCAGATGCAGTTAAGGTAGCTTTATTGTCAGCAAATGTCCAAATGCCACTTCCACCAGGAACTCCACCAATGCTCCATTCGGCAATGTCATCATCTGTATTAAACTTTCCTCCCTTAATTAGATTTCCAGCGACTGGATCAGAAGTGGGCACCGTTACTAAAGTTGTTTCTTCAGTGCTAAAAATACCTCCCGCTCCCGTAACTTTATGTTTAATTTCATATTCGCCTGCATCCGGTAAAAACAATTTAAATGTATTTTTACCCGATGAATAACCAGTACCATTACCTAAGTCCCAGTAATTATTAATAACATAGTCATTACTATTACTTGTAATTTGGTAGTTATTGGCAGAAAGTTCAGTTATAGTAAATGTTGCATCCAACATTTGTTCTGTCACAATTTCCTGGTTGTCATAGGTTTCTTGTGAACAAGAAACCATTCCTAAGGAAATTAACAAAATGAATCCGAAATATTTAATCGATATATTTTTCATCTGTTTAAAATTTTTGTCGTAAGAAAATGTGCCAAATATTTCTGCACATTCAGGAACTCTCATGAACTTTTTTAATCATCCTCCTTTGTGTACTTTATGATTAATAAAGTTCATGGTCGTTTCATAATTAATTACGTTTTAATATGGGTTTTGATCTAAACCACTATCTGAATCCATCTCTGACTGTGGTATAGGTAAGTATTTTTTATTCTCAGTCCAGGTAGTTGTTCTATATTCGTTTGGAACGAGCGTTGTAGCCGCTTTTCCACTGCGAATTAAATCCCAGTAACGTTTACCTTCTCCAACAAACTCAAGTCTGCGTTCGGCAATAATATTATCAACAGTTGCACTAACGCTGGCAACACCTGCCCTGGTTCTCACTTCATCCAAATAAGTCTGTGCGCTTCCTGTACCTGATGTCCCATTGGCTAGCAATTCTGCAGCATTTAATAGTGTTTCGGAGTAACGATACACCCTAAGGTTATTGTTGTAATTCATATCAGGAGAACCTGAATAATCGGCATTTCCATTCGTACGAGGAAGGTATTTTTTTAAGAAATTACCCGTATCTTGATAACGTCCCTCATAAGTTGCTCCTGTTTGTGCTGCATAGCTGACCATGTTTAATATGCCACCATTTTTACGTTGATCCATATCTTCATACAGGTCATATATTTCCTGACGAACAGGTTCGAATCCCCAACCTCCGTCAAAATCAGGGCTTCCTGACAAATTATTAATGCCGATAAGTTTAGGATAAACTGTTCCTCCATCTTCAATGGCTGCTCCCCAATCCTTACCTCCATTCACACTAAAGTAGTTGACTTCAAAGATCGATTCTTCAGTCCATTCTCCACTTGCTTCCCAAATATTCGCAAAATCACTATTCAAGGAATATTGATTGCTCGATATGATTTCATTCATATAAGCTAATGCTGTTGAATACTTGCTTTCATCATTTTGATACATAACAACTTCAGCATATATCATATAAGCAAAAGCTAGAGACACTCGTCCTGTATTCTCAGAAGTAGTTTTTATCGCTAATCCTCCATTATCAATCGCATCTTCTAATGTTGTAATTATACCGTTATATACTTCATCAGCCGTTAATTGAGGAGTTGTGTAGGGAAAATCCAAATTTACTTCATAATAGGGTATATTTCCCCAAAGTTTCCATAGCCACATATAGTAGTAACTTCGCAGGACTTTGGCTTCTGCCAGATAAAGTGCTTTGGTCTCATCTGAGATATCCTCCACATCATCCATGTATTCCAACACTGCATTAGCACGTTTTACACCCGAGTAAAATGTTGTCCATAAATCGCTACAAACAATTTCGGGGGTAGCTTCGTAATTAAACATTTTATGCAAAAAAGGTTGGTCGCCCTGGTCATTACCCCCAACATAAACATCATCGGACATCACATCTGATACCAGGTTGAGTTGCGTAAATTGTCCCCATGCATAATCTGTCCAGGCTAATGGATCATAAGCAGCGACGAGCGCTTCGAATATACGTTCCTCAGTTGTATAATAATCATCAATCAATACGCTGCTTGCAGAATCAACTTCCAGGAACTCTTCTTTACAAGACCCCAATAGGAAAGTGAAAAATATGCTGCAAATTAAAATATATTTATTTTTCATTACTTTAAGTTTTTAATCGTTAAAATGATAGGTTTACGCCAACAGTATATGTCCTTGCCTGAGGATAAATTCCGCGGTCAATCCCAAGAGAAGTACCTCCTGCAGAAATTTCCGGATCAAAACCTTCATATTTTGTGAAAGTGAAAAGGTTTTCCGCAGAAGCATATATACGTAATTTTGTAATGAATACTTTCTTCACTAAATTCTCTGGTAAAGTGTATCCTAATGTTACGTTTTTAACACGCATATAATCACCATCTTTAACGTATAGGTCAGATGATAACCAATTGCCGTTATTGTTGGAAAATGAGAAACGTGGAATCGTATTGGAAGTACCTTCTCCTGTCCATCGATCCAACATATACGCAGGCAGGTTGATATAGCGTAAATCGGTGCGTCGGGTAGCATCATATATATCGTTTCCTACAGTACCCTGAAGCATCATACTAAAATCAAATCCTTTAAAATCAACACCAAAGTTTAAACCATAAGTCCAATCCGGCATACCTTTACCTATCATAGTACGATCGTCATCACCGATAGAACCATCTCCATTCACATCCACAAACCTTACATCACCAGGAACTGCATTGGGTTGTATTAACGCACCTTCATCATTGGTATACGCATCAATTTCTGTGTAATTCTGGAAAATTCCGTTTGTTTTATATCCATAAAAGAACGGAAAGGTCATGCCATTTTCTGCCCTGGAAATTGTTCCGACATTGGCATAAGTATCATAATTTGCAAATCCATCCGCGTTTCCAAGGTTAACGAGCTCGTTTTCAAGGTAAGAAGCATTTCCGTTAATACGGAAGTTCCATTTGCCAGCTTTAAACCTATATCCTAAATCAAACTCAACCCCTTTGTTTTTCATATCTCCTACATTACCCGTTGGTTTTGACTCACCTACATATGAAGGGATGGACATAGTCATTAACATTCCGTTGGTTTTTTTCTCGTAATAATCCACCGTAAATGTCAATGCATTTTGTAGGAATCCGAAATCAAGACCAATATCGGTTTGTTCAGATTCTTCCCACGCCAAAGAAGTATTGGCTAATCCTGATGCTTTTGTTCCATTCACTAAGGTTCCCTCCCCAGGTCCAAAAGCATAGTTGTTTCCAGTAGAAGTTAGGGCGGTATATCCAAAAGCTCCTATATTTTCATTACCATTCCTACCCCATGAGGCTCTTAATTTTGAAGAGGTAAACCACTCAGGTCGTGATTCCATAAATGCCTCGTTTGTGATATTCCACCCGAATGAAACTGAAGGGAATACACCGTATTTACTTCCTGTACCAAAGTTAGAAGATCCATCTCTACGAATGGTTGCCTGAAACATATATCTCTCTGAAAAATTATAGCTAAGTCGGCCAAATAATGAAGCTAATGTATGTGGGCTCCAAGCACCTCCTCCTGCTGTTTGATCTCCGTTTGCAGCTGTACCGGTAGTAAAATCAATATTCGCCTTGTCGCCATCTTCTTCTACCATATATTTATTACTCCCGCTTAAGGTACGACCAGTCGTTTGTTTAGCAGACTGCCCTAACAATATGTTAAAATTATGTTTACCGGCAATGCTTTTATCGTAAGATAAAATATTTTCAACCTGCCAAACAAAACTACGATTCATACTAGACCAAACCTGTGAGTAATCAGAATAGGCAGATTTACCCAGGTAATATTCAGGCGTCCAGCCGTCAGTTCCATAAAATGCAAGATCAGTTCCAAATGACGTTTTAAACTTTAAATTATCCCAGATGGTCAGTTCGCCCCAAAAAGAGGATACAAATTTATCGGTGTTGTTCTCATCACCTGGCAAAGCTAATTGCGCAACTGGATTAGTGATTTCGTTATAGTCATCGCCGGCTATTGTATAAATTAAACCGTTCTCCGGGTCGCGCACTGCTGTTGGATGAAGCGCGGCTGCAGCTTCCTGATCCTCTTCATATAAACCTAACAGTGGCGAAAATGAAATTGCTCCTCCAAGGGATGAACCATATTCAGAATTTGTTCCAATTCCTTTGGAATTTATTCTGGTGTAGGCAACATTTATACCTGCTTTAAACTTATTTAAAAAGTTACGGCTCTCATCGTCCAGAATATTATAGGTAGTATTCGACCTTAATGAGAATCGCTCATAATTAGAACGATCGAAGTTTCCACCTACAATACCATCTTGTTTATAATATCCTGCAGAAAAATAATATAATACTTTATCACTACCTCCACTTACACTCAATTGGTGGTTTTCTACAGGAGCATTGTCATAAAATATCAAGTCTTGCCAATCCGTACCTTCTCCCAAAGCATAAGGATCGCTATATCGAGGCTCTTCGCCCGAGTTAACCAAACCTTCATTTATCAGTAATGCATATTGTTGAGCATTTAGTACATCCCTTTTATTCCATTTGTTTTGCCAACCTCTAGAGAAATCATAATTTACACTTATCTTACCTTTGCTTCCATTTTTTGTAGTTACTAAAATAACTCCATTGGCTGCACGAGCTCCGTATACGGCTCCCGATGCGGCATCCTTAAGCACTTCAACAGATAGGATATCACTAGGGTTTAAGTAATCTATTCCACCATCGATAGGCATACCATCCACAATATAGAGTGGGTCGCTGTTGTTAATAGTACCAATACCACGAATTCGCACTTGCGAAGAAGAGCCCGGCTGACCAGATGATGTGGTAACAGTAACACCTGAAGCGAGTCCTTTTAATGCATTATCTATACGAACTGGAGCTACTCTTTGCAAATCCTCAGAAGAAACAGAGGCGATTGAAGCAGTAACAACACTCTTTTTCTGCACTCCATATCCAACAACAACCACTTCATCCATATCAAAGTACTCGTTAGAGAGTTGTACATTTATTATGCTTCTTCCGTTTACAGCAATCTCCTGTGTTTCCATTCCTATAAACGAAAACTGAATAATTGCATCGGCAGTCACTGTCAATTGATAATTACCATCAATATCGGTAATTGTACCATTGGTAGTTCCTTTTACAATTACCGATACTCCGGGTATTGGTTCATTATCACTCTGGGAACTAACAACACCGCTTACAACAATATCTTGAGCATATATACTCATAGAAAAAGCTGTACATAAAAATAAAATGAGAATTTTTCTCACTAATAATCTCTTTTTCATACATCTAATTTTGAATTGGTATTTATTTTTAACAATAATCAAGGATTAAAACCATTCATGAAATTTCATAGTTTTGATTATTTTAATCCTATAAAATATTTCACTTATACTTCCAAATACGTAACTCGGCTGTTATGCATTGTTCGGAACAAATATGGCTCAAACATTAACAATTGCAACAATAATTAACACTCACAAAATTACATCATATCCATATTCATAGTACGTCAAAAATACTTCAATGGAATCTTATATAGCTGTATACCTGGTAGATGTGCTGTTATTTTCATGATAAAAAATACCACACAAAATTTCAACAGTAAATTAAATAAATTAGAAAAACTTAAAACTTCAGCTTATTTCAGTTGTTAATTTCACATAGAAAAACAACGCCTGATTTAACACAAATTGGTAATTATGGCCTAGATTTAGACCGCTTGAAGTACGAGGAAACAACACTTTCCAGGTAGGATGAAAATTTATTCTTGATATCCTATAAATTCAATAAAAATGTGGATAGGTTAATGTCGCGAGATAAACCAAGTTTTTTTCTGAGGCGATAACGGTTTATTTCAACTCCTCTTTCAGAGATGTTCAACATAGGGGCTATTTCTTTTGTCGACAAATTCATTTTTATATAAGCACATAGTCTTATGTCTTTGGGTGATAACTGTGGAAATTGTTCTTTTAAACGATCAAAGAAATCAGAGTGAACAGCTTCAAAATGACTATCAAATATTTCCTTTTGTTGATGGTTATCTATTTCCTTGTTAATTCGTTTTCTCAGAATTACCATTTTTGTTTTTACAGCACCATCTTTCGTATCGTCAGACACCAGCTTTAGTTCCTGATTAATTTTCATCAGAAACTTGTTCTTATTTACATTATGGAGCGTTTGATTGACCAATTCTTTATCCAAATAGAGTTTTTCGTCCTTCAATTTTTCATTCCTTAGGCGAATAATCTCTTTTTCTGCCAGAATCGACTTCTGCTCATGTTCCCGTTCTTTTTTGAGTAAGTATTCCTGATGTTTCTTTTGTTCCATTTGTTTCGAAATCTCGAAACGTTTTTGAATAACCCAAAGTACAATTAGGCCAATTGAAATCAAAAGCAAAACATAAAAGAAATACGCTAATGTAGAGCGGTGCCAAGGTGGATCAATAATAAATGTAAAGCTGGCTTCTTCACTTTCAATCCCAAAACTATTTCTGGCTTTCACTCTAAATACATACTTATTTTCATGAAGATTACTAAGGTCGCGATAATTGTCTCTTGTCCAGGATGACCAACTTTCTGAATAATTATCAATATAATAGCTAAACTCTACCTGTTCGGGATTTTGATAAAATGGTGCGGCAAATTTAAACCGGAGTTCATTCTTACGAAATGGAAGATTTACTGTATTTTTCTCGAAATTAGCGTAAAATACAGTATCTAAATATGGCACATCTACTTGAGTAATAAAACTTTTAAAAGATTGATTATAAGATGACACAATTCGGGATGAATAATGTGCAAATCCATTTTCAGTGGCTATAAAAACATTCTCATTACCATGAACATATAAAAACTCCCAATTACGTACTAATTTATTTTGTAATTGCATGAATGGTGATGTAATTTTAGTATACGTACCGTCATCATTCCTACGACTTACACTTGCTCCTTTTCCTTCAATGTACCAGTAATTTCCATCCTCATCCTGTTTTATATTCTTCATTTGCCCATCCAGATCAAAAAACATATTTATGTTTTTATCTTTCTCAAATCTGTCTGTCAAACTATTATACACATAAAGACCATCTATTGCTGATAAATACCATGATTTATTGATTGTTAACAGTATATTTTTATACGCGGTAGGCAAGCCATGTTGTTTTCCATAAAGTTTTACGTTCAATACAGAATCTAGTTCTTCATTTAATTCTACTTTAAAAACACCCTTTGTTCCATCACTCACCCAAAAATTACCATTTTCATCTTCTACTATAAAACGACTAGCTTCAGCAAATCCTTTTTTTTATTTTACATTTATATTTCAGTTGTTTTCCGACCTTACGAAATACTGACAATCCGCTATAATTACCTGCAATAAAATAACTTGAATCCTCTTTTAACGAAATAAAAGTAAATGTACCCAGTTTGTCATTAATTAAATGGGCATCATACTCATCAATTACAAATATTCCAAAATTATGACCGCATACCAACTGGTTATTTAACTCTTTTAGACTCCAAACCTGGCCTTCCGTTCCACGAATCAATTTGAATTTCGAAGACTCATCCCGAGATGAAGCATCAAAAGGTTTAGCAAAGAGTCCTCGGTTGGTTCCTAAATACAAAATTCCTTTGAATATAGCACAACAATACCCAGTACTGATTCCTTCCGCACCCGATATGTATGTAAGTGGAGAGTTTAATTCAATGTAGTCAATCCCATTGTCAAGTCCCAACCACAAATTTCCTGATTTATCGTTATGTAAGCCAAGTATTGTATTATTTTGCAATCCATTATTGCTATTTAAATGTTGAATAATCGTTCCATCAGAATTTGCAATTATCACACCGTTCAGTATGGTACCAATGGCCAAATTATTCCCTTCCAGTGTAGTCGCACAGAACATAATGTCCTTCTCAACCTGATGACTGACAGGTACATCCCACTTTGCGAGTATTCCTTGTCTAAATTCATACCAACCATTTCGTGCTGTTCCAATTAGCAAATGGTTCTCATAAAAACTAATTATGGAAAGTATTTCTTTATCTTTTAAATCTTCAGTCCCAGCAACTTTATTTACAAATCCATTAGTTAGTTCAAATAATCCAATACCGGGTTCATGAATAAATAATCTTTTATTTACATAAAAGGAGTAATGAAAGGCTTTCTGTGGTCTTATCACATTAATTTCCCCATCCTTAAGGACAAAAATAAAGCTAAACGATTGAAATACTATACCATAATGAGTGTTATACACTTTCCATATAACGTCAGCTGATTGTATATCGGGAGGTAATTTATGAAGTAAACTTTTGAATATAGGACCTCCGGCAGCGTATGGATCAAAAATGCCAAAATCATTGTCCAAACCAACAAAGATTGTACCTTCTTGGTCAATACATAATGAACGAACAGGCGATGTGGGTGAGACATGAAAAAGTTTCCACTCTAAACCATCGAATCGTAAAAGTCCATAATTATTAGCAAAGTACATAAAACCATCAGGATCCTGTGCACAATTCCAGTTTTGAGTACCAGCCTTGTAAACTACTTTAGGGTAGTTTATTATATTTGGACTACCTATTTTCTTAACCTGGCCTAACGCCAATACAGGGAGTAATAAAAATAGTATGATAAAGTTTTTCATTAAGATCTACTTCTGTTTTCTTTAAGAAATCAATATTAAAATTACAATTTTATAGGAATTTTGGAAGAACCTCGCTGAATTCATTTACAGCCTCATCAAATATACGGATATTAAGACAAAAGCATTAATTGTTTTAATGGTTTCAAAACACGAGCTTCTAAGAATTCACATTGCTATATAAAAAGCTTATTCCCGGAAGCGAAAAAACCCAGAGCATGCTATCAACTTTGGGAAGATAAATCAAGATCTATTACTGAAAATATTGAAATAGCGAATATCAGTATGGCAACATTTTACTGTATATCGCTTAACCTAAGGCAGAAAGTAAAAATACAATTTGATTAAATAAATTTTGTTTATATATTTAGAATTCAATTAAAAACCATCAAAAACAACCCTATGCCTACTAATTATTTCAATCAGATATAAACTTTCATAAAAACCGAATAGCGTATTTTGGTGTTATATTACTATTCAAAACAGCATGTTAAGTGATGTATTTTTAATAAAAATTCACCACACATGAAAAACTTAACATAAACATAACAGTCATCGCTATTGGAATTTTTATCTTCTCATTAATAAACCATACTAAAAGTTTAAGTATAAAATGTATTAAAAACTTATAGGATTTTTTTCATGGACCATCTCAAAAAAATAAAAGCAAAACTCATCAAGGAGTTCCAAAAATTACATGGGGAGAATCGTGTTCTGAAAACTAAATATGCTAAGAAATCTTTAGCTCAAAAAAGAGAATCTCACGAATTGAAAGGGGAGCAACAAAAAGCCATTCTTCATTCAATACCAAGTGGTTTTTGGAGGGCCGACATGCAAGGCAGGTTGTTGGAGGTGAATGCAGCCTATTGCCAAATGAGTGGCTACAGTGAGCAGGAGTTACTGAAGATGTGTATTTCTGATTTAGATGCCATTGAAAATGCCGAAGCTACATTGGCCCGTTTACAAAAAATGAAAGAATTTGGAGGTGAACATTTTGAATCGAAACATACGCGAAAAGACGGGAGTATTTTTGATGTTGAAGTAATTACCAACTATCTTGATATTAATGAGGGACAGATTGTAGGTTTTACGAATAACATTACCGAACGGAAAAAGGCCATTAAGAAACTGGAAGAAAGTGAAAGTCGTTACAAAAGCGTATTTACCAATGCTGGCTTAGGTATTGCCACCGTTTCAATCGATAGTAAATTACTGACTGCTAACCCAGAGTTCGAAAACATCTTGGGTTATACCCTTGAAGAATTGAAAGGCTTGACTTTCTCTGAGTTTACCCATCCCGACGATATTAAAAAAGATGAAGAGCAATACCGTAAGTTAATGCATAGCAAAATAGATTCCTATAAAATGGATAAAAGATATATCCATAAAAAAGGACATGTCATTTGGGGGCAGCTTACGGTAAGCGTTGTTAAGGATGAATACAATAATATCTTATACTCGGTGGCCTTAGTTAAAGATATTACCGCGAAAAAAAATACAGAGACTCAATTACTTTTAAGTACAGCGCGTTTAAAGGAGGCACAAAAAATTGCATTACTCGGAAACTTTGAGCATGATTTTAAGCAAGGTACATCATGGTGGTCAGAACAAGCCTATACAATATTTGGTTTTGAGCCAAATCCCAACCCTCCCCAGTTTAATTTTATTATACAAAGGTTGCCCGAAGCCGATGCGGTAAAATTTACCGCCCTACTGCAGCGGGCAGAGAAGAACGGTGAAGATTATAGCCTGACTTTTAGGTATAATATGCCCTATAAAAAGGAACATAAATATATATGGCTTCAGGCTGCGGTACTTTTCGATGACCAAAAGAAACCCCAAGGCGTAAAAGGAATTATTCAGGATGTAACCCAGAAACGGAAGTTGGAGATAGAAAAAGATCTTTACCTGGAACGTATTTCATCTTTGATGAAATATACCGACGAAGGTTTCTACTTGTTTGAAACATCCGAACCGGTTGATGTCAGCCTTCCTGCCCAAGAGCAGGTTAAGCTTATTTATTCAGGCGTTATTGTGGAATGTAACGATGCACAGGCAAAAATGTATGGTTACACGAAGGCAACAGATATACATGGTAAAACCTTATTAGAACTGCATGGAGAAGATTCAAACCCTGAAAATATTTCCTTTATTTTAGATTGGATTGAATCGAACTATGAAATTAGAAATGCAGTATCGGAAGAAAGAGATATCAATGGGAATGCCATCTATTTTTCCAATAATATTATTGGAATTATTAATGAGGGCAAGCTTGAGAGAATATGGGGCACGCAAAGAGATATTACCGACCATATAAAATACGAACAAAGCCTGAAAGATGCCAAACAAAAAGCCGAAGTAGCCAATATTTACAAGAACCAATTCCTGGCCAACATGAGCCACGAAATCCGTACCCCCATGAATGGTATGGTAGGCTTTGCCGACCTATTGGATAGTGACGACATTGACAAGGAAACGCGCAGCAGTTATGTACAGATCATAAAAAACAGTTCGGACCAGTTGCTAAATTTGATCAACGACATTATTGATGTTTCAAAAATAGAAGCCGGAGAATTAAAACTTAAAATAACCTCCTGCAGTTTAAAAAATATCTTTGCCAATATTGATGCCAGTACAAAAATTCAGAAAAGAGAAAAAGGCAAAGGACACCTTGAGATCAAATACGTCAAACCTAAAGAATTTGACGATTTAATGATTGAAACAGATCCATTACGACTTCAGCAGATACTTATAAACCTTATAAATAATGCCTTGAAGTTTACCCACAAAGGGCGCATTGAATACGGTTTCAAATTAAATGATAAAACCATCATTTTCTTTGTGAAAGATACGGGTATCGGTATGAACAAAGAAGAGGTTAATTTGATTTTTAACCGTTTTGAGCAACTGGAAACAAACGATCCCGGTAAAAATGAAGGAACAGGTTTAGGCTTGTCTATTTCAAAAGGAATTGTTGACTTATTGGGTGGTGAGTTTGTTGTAGAATCGGAACCTGGTGTTGGATCTGACTTTACTTTTACCATACCTTTAAAAATGACACAGGAAAATTACACTTTAAACTCATCTAACTAAGCATAACAAACATATATCGAAAACTACTAGGTTTTATTGTGCATGTGTTTATTGTGTTGTTATCCCTTAAAAACATATTATTCTAGCTATGTGATCTGCTGGTTATCAACATCAATAATGATTTTTACCTTAAGCAAGACTAGATTAACAACAGAAGCTCCCATCTGGTAAAAACGCATTAAACCCGCAATATGCATTAGAAATTCTATTGCACATTGAAATTACTTTAAAACAAGACACTTCGTTGCATCACTTCAACTCACCAGAACGATGCTCCCGAAAGTAATC
>NZ_JBQTGI010000038.1:0-38014 GCF_052400645.1 Saccharicrinis sp. GN24d3 | reverse complement strand
GAAAAGAGATTGAAAAAACAAACGCATCCAGAAATAATTAATTTAATTTTTAATGGCTAAAGTTAACGGCTATGGAATCAAGTTCGGGACAGGTCCTTCATTTTCAGCTCTTAAGAAACACTTTTCCAAAGAAATACTAATATCCAGTGTTTCTTTGGTTCATAGCATTAATTCATTAATGTGATCACTTGATCCAAAAGCGAAGCAAAAAGATCAAGGCTTCCTGAAAAAATTTATCTGTTTTTTTCGTGTCCTAAATGCGGCCGGGTGATTTCCTCACAAACTCGGAACTTCCCGGTCTTACTAAAGCCATGCTTTGAGCCAAATAAATTTTTCAGGAGGTCGAATCCCCATAGTGAAAGATTGCTCCTTAAGAGAAAAATATGATTAACAAATTACCCCCAACATATTCTGTTCCAGTTTCAAACAGGATTGTCAACAGTTGCCCTGTAAGAGCCTAATGTCGGGTCAAATGCTAAAATCTCCTTACCACATTCACTCCCAGTCCGGCAGCTGCCGTGTTACGTGGTACTACCTGATACTAGAAACCGCATATATTCCCGTCAAGTTCTTTCAACATGTCTCCCTGCCTGGCGTACCAAACAGTTAATTCACCACCTCCGCCACCTTGGTGGAAAATAATAGAGATTGCATGACAACCTTTTTTGAGTGCAATCATTCCAGAACGTTTAATGGCTGAATGATTGCCTCCATTGTCAACAACCAGTTTTTCGCCAAAATAAACCAAACTACCATCATCCGACTTCGTAACAAATTCATACATACCATCATCGTGTGCATTAAAATAGCCTTTAAAAACCATTGAGTACTGACTTTTGTCGGCATACTCACCCATATTTGCTTTTACAATTTGCGACCATTTAGGTGATGCAGGCAGTTGAACATCTTCTACCACTTTAAATTTACCTTCAACCACCCAGCGTTACAAACCTTTATCCGCAGGCACAAGCTCAACAGGCTTAAGATATTGCTGTTTTTCAACATCAGCCTCCACTATTTCACTGGCCAGTTTTCCACGAAATGCACGGGCTTTAACTTTACCGTTTTTAGTTACGAAAAATGGCTTGGTATAAGGTATCGAATTTCTTGTTGGAACGGTTCCGTCAAGGGTGTAAAAGATATCTAAATCATCGAGCGGTTTAATCAATTCCACTTTCGAGCTATCAATAAAGGCTATTTTATTGCTTAAACCTTCAATTGAAGGTATGTAGTAATGTATATCCATTCGGTCGTATTGATGCAATAAACGCTGCGAGAAGTTATCAAAATCTTTTCCTTTTTTTTCAGACCACCCAGTTTCGGCAAGAGCTAGCATACGCGGAAAAGCTTGATATTGCAAGCGCTTGAAGTTTGGGATCCATTCCGACCATAAGTTTGCCTGTACACCAATGATGTGCTTGGCTTGCGTAGATGTAAATTCTTCCGGGATAGGTTCGTAATTATAAACCTTTTGCAAAGGAGTTGCCTCGTTTTTAAAATCGAAATAATATTCAAAATCAGGTGTTATCACCATATCGTTACCATTATCTGCAGCGATGTTTCGCAAAGTAGGAGCCCAATTTCTCCACCACATCATACTGGCATCTTTGGTTAAACCACCTTCAACAATCTCGTCCCAGCCCATTAAACGTTTTCCTTTCGAATGTAAAAACTTTTCAATATTTTGGTTAAACATCGATGTAACTCATGTTCGTTCTTTAGGTGATGCTTCCTGATTTCTTTCTGGCATTTTTTACAATTGATCCAGGACTCTGTATTTACTTCGTCGCCGCCAATATGGATATACTTTCCAGGGAATAGTTCAGCTACTTCAGACAATATATTCTTCACAAATTCGTAGCTGGATTCTTTTCCTAAACAGGCAGGAGTAGAGAAGGTTTTTCCCCAACCCGGTTTTCCTGTACACGAAAGATAAGGGTAATTGTTTATCGCAGACTTAAAGTGTCCCGGCATATCTATTTCAGGAACAACGGTTATACATCTGTCTCCTGCATATTTTACAATTTCTTTAATCTGTTCCTGTGTAAAATAACCACCATACATGCGTTCACCATCAATCTGATGATAATTGGTTTCATCTATGGTAAAAGAGTCATTTGTTTTAGCTTGTTCTTTACATATTTTATCATGTGAGCTTTCCACCCGCCAGGCTCCTTTTTCTGTTAACAACGGATATTTTTTAATTTCAATTCTCCACCCCTGGTCATCTGTTAAGTGCATGTGGTAGGTATTCAGCTTATAAAGAGCCATATAGTCTAAAAAGTCTTTTACTTCATCTATATTCAAAAAGTGACGACTAAAATCCATATGCATTCCCCTCCAAGTAAAACGAGGTTCATCCTCAATAGTTAAACAAGGAATAAACCACTGTAGATCTAGCACTTTATCGCTCTCAATTTCATGAGGCAATAACTGCCTAATAGATTGAACGGCATAAAAGAATCCTGCTTCGGTGGATGCTTTTATCTGGATTTTTTGAGGTGAAACTTCCAGTTGGTAAGCTTCGGGAGCTAACCCTTCTATATTTTGAAAGACAATTCCTTTATCTCCATTTTCTTTAGAGATAGAAAGTTCAAAACCAGCAGCACGCTGAAACATCGTATTCAAATACGCAACAGCTTTTGCTTGATTATCATCAGGGGCTGCTACAACTGTGATTGCTGTAATTTGAAATGATTGCTTATTTAGGGCAAATTTAACCGGTTTGGGAACCAATGATATTTGATCCTCTTTAAAAGTAGGTGAGGTTGTGCATGAGAACAACACCATTCCCAGCAAAAAACTAAGTAATATAATTTGTTTCATTTTGTTATGTGTTTATTTTGTATTGATATTAATATCCCGCTATTCTATACTCAAGAAATTTGATAATTATTTAATCACGATCTCCTCTGCAAACAACCAGGCTTTGCCTCCTTTACCGGGATGCCAGTCGGGACACTGCCCAACACTTTTTGCTTTTATTTTAATGTAACGAGCTTTCCAATTTATTTTTATCTCCGGTCTTTCTATCTTGGTTCTGTTTAGTGTTTTCAATTCTTTAATTTCAATTTTTTCTGGATCAGAGAAGTTCTTGCCCGTAGCCGAAAAGGACACTTCCAAATATTTGGGATAAAATCCAATTTGACGCATTTTGCAGGAAACCAACCGATACAGAATGAATACTTTCCTTTTTCTCCAAATCAACAACAGCTTCCAAATCATTTGCTTCAAATCCCAGCCATAAGCCGGCATCAAACAATTGCGTTCCTGTTCCTCCATCAACTAAAACAGACGAACCTTTATAGGTGTATTTCTTGTATGGTTGATTGATTAACGTTATCTTTTTTGCTTTGGCAAGATGATTTATTTTAATTCGCTTTTTAGGGATGTCATCGCTATCGGCATATTCCCATTGTAAATATAGTTGCTTGAGATGTTCCACTTTTTCCGGATACCTAGGCTTTCCCTGTAAATCACTTTCGTGTATGGTTATACATTAAAAAATGAAATAATATTCAAAAGCTGTATCATTCAAAGGTGCAGCTTTTATTTTTTTATACTACCATGGGAGCAGTTCTTGGCTTTTGGATTAACAAAATGATATTTTATAATTGAAATTTGACAAAAGGGCATACCTATCCCATGCACAAGATTCCAAGCTTTTAGGTTGTTTCAGCCATCTTCTTGTTGCCGTGTTCTTTTGCTAATTTTAACCGCATTGGCCGTCATGATGCCAAACAGAATCCACACGATTTCATTGTTTTGGGTTCTGGCTTTTACCTTTCTTAGTCCATAATGGTTTTTTTCGTTGCCGAAGCTCCCTTCCAATCCTGTTGCCCTTTGTCTGCCCAGCTCTTGGCGCATTTTGCTTGTTTGTTTATCATGTTTCGGGGGACGCCCTTTTCTGGGCAGGCAGGTACATATCTTGTTTTCCGTAATGAACGTTCTGTTTTTGTTTGTTCCGTAAATGTTGTCGACACCCAACTGGTGAAGCTCGCCGAAATGACGATTATGCTTGTCAACGCAACCTTTCAGGCAAAGAGCCTCGTTGTACGGGTCAAAGGACAGCTTGTCGATAAGGTTGATCCCGTCCACTTGATAGATGTGCGCCTTTGCGCCGAATTCGACACGTTTGTTTTCTTTCCCCCTGATAATGGGACGCAGGTATGGTTTGAAAAACGACACGATACGGTTTTTCACGTACTCCCCCGGGTGTTCGTGCATATAGGTCTGTTGCCGGAATATGGTGCGTACCGTTTTCAGTTTTTCCTGAACGCAAAGGTATTTTGCGATGCTCAAGAACGCTGCATTTTCGGCCAGCAACGCATCCATAAAAACAATGCCCTGGTTCAACAAGTACAGCAGGCTGTTTCTCCGTCGCTTTCTTAACTTGAAAGTTTTCTTCCTTGTTTTTGAGAAAGCCAGCTGTTTGATGGATTGTTCGCGGTATTTGTGACGGGGGCGTTTAACCCCAAGTTCCTTGCACAGCACATAAATACATTCAAATATCCATACGCAGCAGTCCCACAGGAGCTTTTCGTCCGTTGGGTATTTAACGTAACTTTCGTAAGCCGTCGCATCGAACAGGCTGCAATGGGTGTTTCCCATGTGGGGACTCCATTGCTCGATCATAATTTCCTGAAAGGTTTCCAGGGACAGGTTGTTGCCGATGTAACTTCTTATGCGAGAAGGAAGGTTGCGGTCGCGGATACGGTCGTTGTCCCCAAACTGCCTGCCGCAAAACATCTGAAGCTCCCAATCCGTGTTTATCCTGTCCACGAGCATCTCGTCACTCAGGTTCAAGTAATGCTTCAGAAACATCACGGCAAACATGCCTGCATTGCCGAACCAAGATGGCGCACCGGCGGTGCCTTCTTGTCGAATGGGCAGGGTAGTGCCCAACTCTTCCAAGGGTAACGATGCATGGATTTTTCCAAGTTTTGTCTCTTTGAATATTTGAACTCTGTGTCCGCAAGTTTCTTCTTCCGAAAAAAGCTTGGGTAAATTATTTTTTGTATATTTATTCATGTTGAAAAATGTAAAAACCCCGATTTTCCTATTAATTTAGGCTTTTTCGGGGTTTTTTAATAATTTATTTCTCAACATGTTATTGACATGCAGTCTGTTATATATAAAAAGGCAGACCCTACCTATCTGCCAGGTTGGTCATTTCGCCTGGATCATTGGCCAGATCCACTAAGTAAAACTGGTCTTTGTCAGGATCAAGGATCGCTTTGCCTGTTGGATCCTTGGGGTTGACCAAGAGTTTCCAATTACCTTCGCTAACCGCCCATTGCGCACCAAATTTCCAAGTAAAGCTTTTGTGTGGCGAAAGTTCGTCGTTGTCTTTAAAACTGG
The DNA here is from genome assembly GCF_052400645.1 of Saccharicrinis sp. GN24d3. NCBI lineage: Bacteria > Pseudomonadati > Bacteroidota > Bacteroidia > Marinilabiliales > Marinilabiliaceae > Saccharicrinis > Saccharicrinis sp. GN24d3. The sequence continues at coordinate 32,653 of NZ_JBQTGI010000038.1, read as the reverse complement.
AACCAGGCTTTTACCGCCCAAGCAGGGGTCATTATAATCAATGTTGCAGAGTTCAGTAATTGTTGGCAGCCAATCTACATTAACAGCCATCTGATCCCTAATTTCATTTTCTGCCAGATGGCCTTTCCAACTAATAATGGAAGGAACACGAATACCTCCTTCGAATAAGCATGTTTTGGCTCCTCGGTATGGCCCTGCGTTTCCTCCGCCGCTAAAAGTTCGCTCCTCGACAGAATGACCATGGTCCGATTGATAAATAACGATGGTATTGTCTCGCAACCCAAGATCATCAAGTTTTGCCAGTACCCGACCAATACGCTCATCGATAGTGGAAACAAAAGCTGCATAATCCCTTCTGGGCATCGGCAGGTCTTTATAATGCGATCGCCATTTTTCAGTAGGTTGCAATGGATAGTGGGGCATGTTTATCGCGTAATATAGAAAAAATGGTTGTTCCTTATGTTCCATTAAAAACTCATCTACTTTTTCAGCCATCAGATCGGGAAAATATTTTCCGTCTTCCCATATTTCGTTTCCGTTTTCATACAATTCGTGGCGGTTTGGGCCATGCCAATAAAAGAAGTGCGAATAATTATCGATACAACCGCCCATGTGTCCGTACGATGACCGTTAGGCATGGTTTCGGGAGTAAAACCCAAATGCCATTTACCAACATGTCCGGTAACATAGCCAGCCTTCTTCATCACTTCCGCCATGGTAACCTTCTCGGTAGGCATTCCCTTATGTCCGGGCAAAGAAGAGGCATTTCCGGGCAGTCCTGCCGCCTGAGGAGAAAGCCCGGTTAACAACGAAGCTCTGGATGGAGAACAGATAGGAGCCGCTACGTAAAACCGGTTAAAACGAATCCCTTGTTGAGCCAAGCCATCCATATTTGGGGTATACAAGTCTTTGGCACCATAACAGTTCACATCTATTGATCCCTGGTCGTCGGTAAGAATAAAGAGAACGTTTGGTCGTTTCTCTTTATTCTTTGGGGATACAGTACTGTTTCCGTATAGCTGGAGACAGTACATCCCAATACCTATTATCAAAAAAAGCTGTTTAGTCGTTAACTTGCTCATGGTGCTTATAAAAGATTAGTTAATATCAGACAAAGGACAATCATCCTTTGCACTACCCCGATTTATTATTGCGCTGTGCCCCATTCTAAAAGTGAGTTTCCCGCCCCTATAATATCTTCTTAAGGCCTTATACCAATATTAAATAAGGCTCATTAAAATTTCGAAATGGTATTACCCCCAAAGTACTATTGTATGCTATCTAGCAACTGAAGGGTAACCAGATAAACACAATGATCTGTAGCCACTTTATCCTGAATCACCTCAGTTTCTATTACCTTCCACCTTTCTATGGGTGTAAACATCACATAATCGATTTTAATCTTCGGTTTAACAGATGGGTAAGTTGGTTCTGGATTATTGCCGTAGGATGGCATCCATACCTTTTCCAGAATCTTAATAGTTGAACTTTCCGGTGTAGCATTCAGGTCCCCTGCCAAAATGGTCGGGTACTTATTCTTAGAAAATACCTCATTTATTTTTCTAGCCTGATTATCACGGTCTACACCTTCTTCATGATCCAGGTGTGTTCCGACAAACGATATGGTATCACCCTGATCCAAGACAAGCGTCACCTCAACAGCTGCACGTGGCTCGTGCCCCTTAGAATAAGGCAAAGCAACATTTCTTGAACTAATAATTGTTCTCTTAGACAAAATGCCCTCACCATATTCACCGCCATCATAAGCCATTGCCCTTGCAAAAAGAGGAACCATTTTTGTTCTCCACCCCAACTCAGTAACCAAATCATACTTTCTGGCCCTGTTGGTTTTAAAATCTACCTCTTGCATGGCAACCAGGTCAGGATCTGCATCGGCAATTACTTTGGCAAGTCTGTCCAAATCAAAATCATTATTCATGGTAGCCCCGTGAAGAATATTGAAACTAAGAACTTTGACAATTGTTTTATCATTATTCTTAATTTGTGTCATACCACATTGAAACAGCAGAAAAAAAACTACTGTCGGGGAAATTATTTTTTTACAGTTCATATCTAAATTCTTAATATTATTTCAATGCACTTTTCCGGAATCAACTACATGGTTTTTGTTATTAAAGATTTATTTAACTACTATTTTTTCTTTTTGTATATGCATTCCATATACACCATGTACCAATCAACCGGACGCGGGTTGTCAAGTACAGGATCACCCTCAAGCCAGTTCCATCGCAGCAGTCCTATCTTTATCGACTTGCGGCTTTTACTACCGGGAGCACTACTATTCCATAACACTTCAATTGCCCTGAAAGCCATACATTGTTTATCAAACTCGGCCTGTCGTTTTTCATAGGAATCAGGGGCCTTACGTAAAGCAAATTCTTTAATGGCAAGGTATGTTTTTCTGTAATGGCGCTTTATATACCTACAATCCTTTCCAATGGTTATTTTCTTCTGATCATTTTTGAAAATTGCTTTGCCATGTACAGAATATATTAAAGGTACTGAGCTTGCATTAAAACAAAAAAATACAGCAGCAAGCATCAAACAACATTTATATAAAAAAGATGAATTTGTTAAGCGAAGAAGTTTCATGGAATTATGATATTAAAAGGTTATTACTCAACTCTAAAACGGAAAACTTCCTGTTCAGCGAAGTCAAATTTAAGTTCTTTCACCAATTTAAAATCAATATCATAGATAGCAATACGTCCGTTGCGCCCAATCATTTCAGGTTCGGAGTTCCTGTACCACCAATGCCTAATCATACCATCTTCGGCTTTATCCTTTACACGAAGTTCGTAACATCCTTTGGGTAGTTGCTCAACATATTCTTCATATTCCTGTTCATCTTCCAACGATTCCCGCTCATAAAAAATTTCACCAATTGCATTTATAATACTGTATGATGTTTCGTGCGCTCGTCCCTTGTCGTTTGCCTCCATAATAAGATAAAACGACGATGAAAGAAGAGGTGGAAGTTTTACCTTGGAAACCATCATATTGTTGCTTTCATTCTCATCAGGTATCCCATTAGGCTGACAAACCGAAACCATAAAATTAGAGTTGTTCTCAGCCTCGTCCCATGGTATATTAGGTAAAACAACTTCTTCTTTCTCTAAAAACTCCAGTTGTCCACTCCATGTATACTCGTATTGGTGTCCATTTTGTAAACCATAGGTTATCAGTAAAGTGTGTAAGGTGTTTTTTCCGGTATTTTGTATCCTGATACGGGGATCTTTACAGATCGGGTTTATCCTGCTATATTCATCTTTTGAACTAGGAGTAATGATATCTGCCACTGCTCCATCGTTTTTGAAGTTTGGGGCACCATAAGTAAATAGCTGGTGACTTTGTATATAGTTTCCCTTTTTTTCCCCGTTATCTTTATACATCTCGATACCATAATCGAGTTTTAAACTATCACCGGGATCAACAAAACGGGTCAATTCAAAATCATAGGTATCCACGGGTGTTCCCGGGCACCACCCGGCACGGTCGAACTGCCATGTTCCCCCTTGCGGATAAATAGGGTTGTCGCCACAATTTTTCCAGATATTCCAACGGAAAAGAACTTCGCCATTACCAAAATAGGTATGTGTTTTACTGTCCCATTCGCAACAATTCCTCGGGCCATTATGTCCATGCCCCGAGATTCTTGCACGTAGCATATATCCATTGGCATTCGGGTTTAAACCTAACTCAACAGGTTTCAAAACCTTTTCGTCGGCTAAATCTTCGTATTTATAGTTTCCCCAGGGATAAATATTCTCAACAGAGATGACATCACGCACAGGTTTCCCTTTAATAAACAGGAATTTTACATCAACAAGCTCGGCAGTGTTACCCGAAGATAGTTCAACACTTCCTTTTAATATTGGTGCATAATCAGAAACGTCATATACAAAGGTAAAGCCATCCTCTCCCAAATCTAACTTTTTACCGTATGGCGTAACAAAATTTTCAAGCTCAAATATTTCCTTGACACTATCGTTAATTGGCACATAAACATGGGTATGCGTCGAATAGTCCCATTCCCCACAGGGGTATCTATCAAGTGTTGTTTTCTCATCACATTTTATGGTACGGATCATTTGAATTTTGGCATAGCCATCATTCGAATCAGGGAACTTAAAAGTACCTCTCCGTTTTGTTATATCGCTGAATGTTAAGGTTTGCACAACCAAAGTATCGCCTTGTTGGTATTGAGCTGCCATATTTAACGTTGAGCATAATACCAAAATAAGTGTCCATATCGTAGTTTTGTTCATTTCTTTTTTACTGTTTTAAGTTCGATATATAATTTGTTAATATCAACTTACTAAATGGGTTGAATTAATTTATCAAGTATTAAAAAAACATATTTCAATTCTTAATAAAAACAACTCCGTAGCTATCGTTTCCTAAATCGCCACGTACTTGCGCTTTTATTTTATAAGCAGCACCTGTTTCGTAATCACCAATAATGAATTTGTAGATATTATTTTTGGACGCCCCACCTGTATATCCTTCATGAATATCTTCGGTAACTTTTTTACCGTTTTTATATACTTCAACCGATTTTATATCTAAACGGGAATTACCACCAGTATATAAGAAAGTCAGTTCGTACTTACCGTTTTTATCAATTTTTCCGGTAGCATTCATTTCAAACTCATTGTATTTTTTACCGCTTATGTCTTTTGGTCTCCACTCAGCAACCAACTTTCCATATTTTTTAAACGCCTCATATTTTTGAGGGAAATACAATGGAAGCGAGTATTGGTGACGATTAACAACAGTTATAGCCTGAAAATCAGCCAATCGTTTCACTAAAACAGGCTTTGTGTAAACAGTAGAATGTACATTGGGTCGTATTCCATCAACGGTATAGCGTATTTCGGCTGCCTCTACTACATTCTCCAATACAATTTCATAGCCCTCTCCTTTTTTCTTTTTAGAAACCAGTTTGGGTTGTGGCAAACGATATCCATAACCCGCTTGATCGTAACGGTTATAATGTGTTTGCATATTAGTTTCAAAAATAGCCCAGTCTCGTTGGGCTTTTGGCGTCCAACAGACTTCGGCTAAAGCAGACATACGGGGGAAGGTCAGGTAATCGAAATATTTTTCGGCACGGTTCTCGTTAATTGGTTCAATACGTTGCAATATAGTACCATGAATAAACTGATCGGACCATAAACAACCATGTGCTCCAAGTATCTGCGATCGGTATTTTTCATCTATACCATCTATCATCGGATCCCAGCTGTACGTATTTTTAAGCGAGATAGGTGGCAACCAGGTAGCTGCTTTTACCTCACCGGGAATTTTACTTTCAGCCACATCGAAATAACAGCTTGAGGTAAGTGCCATTACAATATCATGACCTGCCTTAACTCCGGAGTAAGCTTTCTTTTTATCGTGCCAAACCATTCCAACAGCCTTTTGAGTTAAACCATCTTCAATAATTTCGTCCCATCCGACAATTGTTTTGCCATGCTTTTTAACCATTTTTTGAATACGCTGATTAAAGTACACCTGCAATTCTTTTTCCGAACCTAAACCAAGTTCTTTTTTACGCTTCTGGCAATGAGGACAAACTTTCCAACGGTCATACCTTGCTTCATCTCCTCCAATATGGATGTATTTAGAAGAAAACAGGGCAAAAGCCTCTTCAAAAACATCCTCTAAAAACTCAAAGGTGGACTCTTTTCCTACACAATATAAATCGCGGCTAATAAAATGCTGCAAAGGCACTTTAAAATTCTTCTCGGTACAAGATAGATGTGGATATGCAGCTATTGCAGCTAAGGTATGCGCAGGAATCTCTATTTCAGGAATCACTTCCACATTGCGTTCCGCAGCATAAGCCACCATTTTTTTAATATCCTCCTGTGTGTAGTATCCTCCGGTACGATCTTTTCCTTCGCCACGCCAGGCACCCACAGAAGTTAACTTAGGATATTTTTTTATTTCCAAACGCCACCCAGCATCATCTATAAGGTGCATATGCAGTACGTTCAGTTTGTACATGGCCATCATATCGATAAATCGGATAACGTAATCCATTTCAAAGAAATAACGACTCACGTCCAGCATCATTCCTCTCCAGGCAAATGTAGGTTCATCTTCGATATCAACACCGGGCACGTTCCAGACAAGCTCTTTTTGTCGCTGCTTGTTATAAATTTCAACAGGCATTAATTGAAGCAAAGTTTGAATACCATAAAAAACACCGACATCTTCCCTGGCTGTAATAAGAATACTTTTATTGGTTACACTAAGCTTATATCCTTCGGGTTTTAAATCAATAGTTTTATCAATACCCAAATATATCGCATTGCTTTTTGCTTTATTCGATTCCGCAATTTCTAAATCCCACCCGGTTGCTGGTGATAACGCACTTTGCAATAACAAAGCTTGCTCTTTTAATCCTGCTGAAAATAATATTTTAGTATCACTATTTAAAGCAAACTTCTGCCCGTTCTCTGTCATCTTAACGGGTTGTGGTATTACATTTACAGCATTGGCAGACTGCACAGTAATCATTGCGCATACCACAAACCATATACATGTTAATAATCTTTTATTCATTTCTTGTTCTATTTTATTTCAAAAAAAAAGAGAAGTGTTAGATAGTTATCATACTACCACTTCTCCAATTATGTATACAATAGGACTATTCAAACTCCTTACTATAACCAATACCCTCCTTTGTCCAACGCTTAAGTATTGGGTTCAGATTGTTGCGAAACACCTTATAGTCTTTTCTTAAAACCGGTGTCCATCCTACTTCGGCATACGCCGCAATCCTAGGGAACGTCTGTCGTTCTACATCATCATTGGTTGGTGTCCATTCGCTCCACATCTGGCATCCCAAACCATAAATATTCTTGTGGTATTGTTCTTCCAGTCCTTTAGGGATAGGATTAAAACGATACGCTTTTTCGAGGTTAATATTTTTATAACCGTAATCGATGTAGGTGTTTGAGTGAAGCGAATTAACAATACCATAGCCTTTTTGTGCCGCTTCGGTAGCCAATTTCACATCACCTTTCCAGAAATGCACCACTACATTTTGTGCCAGTTTAGTTTCTGCATCTTCATCGTGCTTTTTCTCTTCAAATCCTTTATGGATATTTTTGCCCATAATCTCGTTCCATCCCATCATTCGTCGACCGTTCTTTTCTATGAATTTAGAGATTTTATTGGTGAAGTCTATTTGCAAATCCGCAGGTGTTTTCATGCCATGCTCCTTCATATATTTTTGAACGTGTGCAGATTCTTCCCAGACTTTGTAGCCCACTTCATCGCCACCGATATGGATAACCTCAGAGGGGAACAATTCAAACATCTCCAATAGTACATCTTTGATGAATTGTACAACTTCGGGCTTGGTTACATCATAATTGTCGTAATGCCTGCCAAATTTTACCGGCACATCAATATCTTTCCCGGCAGTCCCTAACCACGAATAAGCCGCAATTGCTGCACTGGAATGTCCGGGCATTTCAAATTCAGGAACCACGGTAATGTTCCTTTCTGCTGCATAGGCTACTATTTCTTTAATCTGTTCCTGGGTGTAAAATCCACCATGTGGTTCACCTGAGGTTTTTCCACTACGCCAGGTTCCTGTTTCAGAATCTTTTCTGAAAGCACCCACTTTGGTAAGCAATGGATATTTTTTGATCTCTATCCTCCAACCTGCATCGTCGGTTAAATGCCAATGGAAAACGTTCATTTTAAGTAATGCCATCTGATCCAACATTTGTTTCACAAAGTCTTCCCCGTGAAAATAACGCGACTCATCTAACATATAAGCTCTCCAATTAAACCTGGGTTTATCTTCAATGCTAATACCTTTAACCGCCCAGCCTTTTCCTTCTCCTTTTGTCATCAACTGACGAAGAGTCTGGATACCATAAAATATCCCGGTTTCCGTTGAAGCGGTAATTCGTACTGATTTCTTCCCGGCCTCAAACAAATACCCTTCTTCACCCAATTTCTCATTTAAGCTTTTATCTGTTTTTAAGATAATACCCTTAGCTCCTTTATTTTTAACCGAAAGTTTTTGAGAAATAACACCTTGAAGAATTTCTTGTAAATATCCGGCATTAGTTTGATTGAATTTATCTGTAACTATTACAGTTTTAGCATTGATAACAAATTCTCCTTCACTATCTGTAACAAACAATGGTTGAGGGATAACGCCCACGTGCTGAGCCAAAATATTTGTAACCGACAAAATAAGCAATAGAGATGCAATTTTGATTATGTTCATTTTATTGTTGATTAAAAAATTAAGAGCATTCGTTTGAATCCTAAACCGATTACGAATTAATGCAAGAGTAAAAATAAAAGCTGAGGATATACTCATTCTATCCCCCTATCTACGATACGTTACTTCCCCCTCCCGTCTGCCTACAGGAAAGGGAAGAACTAATAATATCGCAAATGATTGTCAAAGCTTTGCGTGCCCAATTATGTGCTCCCTGTCTGCAAAAGGCAGACGGCCTGGCCGGTAACAACTCACGATTGGTAATCCTTTAAAATTTTAAAAGGAATACTTGTCAGTACTTAAGGTAGTAAACTTTTTATCACCTGCTTTTTTAAAACTAACAGAAGGTCCATTCCATGCCTGTGGCCATCCTCCAACAATATTGTTTAAAAACACAATTTTTACCGGGTGTTTTCCTTTAGCAAGTGCAATACTTGTATTGTTTCTTGAAAAACGTTTAACCTCACCGTCATTATTAATCAACAGCTCGTCTCCGATAAAAAACTGATCAACATTGGTACTGAACTCATATACTGCATCTTCATCAATGTCAATGAACCCTGTTAATATAGCTGCTGATGGTTTCTTCATATCGAACATACCTCCAAACTTCTTCTTGTTCAATACGGATTCTTTCCAATCTTTAGCCTTATTGAGATCTGATACGTTTATAAAAGTACCTTCAGCCTCACGCATTTTCAGACCCTTTTTAATTGTTTTCACATCCTCTGCAGTACGATAAGTTTGTTTCTCAACTTTAATGGTGCGTACAGTACTCATTTTTCCTGATTTTAATACGGAACGAATTTTCACTGTTGTATTTTCAGTAAAAGAAAGTGGTGTACTATACACATTTGAATCTCTGTTAGGCTCGCTACCGTCAATCGTATAAACCATTTTAATTGGGCGAGTTGCAGTAAACGCTAATGTTGCTTTATCGGTAAACGCTACCAAATCAATTGGGCCTTCTGGTAGTGGAATATGGTAATTAATATTGTGCAAATCGAGTCGTACAAACTGATTGTCCATGCGTTTCACAAAATCATCAAAGTTTTTATTTTCCTTATGCGTCCAACCTACCTCGGCCAAAGCGATAATACGTGGGTAAATACGGTATTCAAATAATTCCGGGGTATACATATATTCCGACCAAACATTTCCCTGTGTTCCTAATATATGTTTTGCTTTTTCTGCCTCTAAATCTTTAGGCACCGGGTCGTATCCATACGATTCTTCCAAAGTAGTATATCCTCCAATTGCAACAGGTTCCACCTTATTACTACCCTGATAGTGATCCAGGTATACCCAGTTTCCAGGAGTCATAACAACATCATGACCTTGTTCAGCAGCCTCAATACCACCTTTTTCACCACGCCACGACATAACAGCAGCAGATTCGGCCAATCCGCCTTCCAGAATTTCGTCCCAGCCAATCATCTTTTTATCATGTGCAAGCAGTAATTTTTCGATTCGCTTTATAAAATAACTTTGAAGTTCGTGCTCATCTGCCAGACCTTCTTTTTTGATTCTACCCTGACAATCCGGACATTTTTTCCAACGGTCTTTTGGCGACTCATCTCCTCCAATATGAAAATATTCGTAAGGAAATAAAGGAATAACTTCATTAATCACATCTTCAAGGAATGAGAAAACTTCTTCTTTACCCGCACAATATACATCTGGTTCAACACCCCAAATATTACGGATTTTGAAAGGGCCACCAGTACATGACAAGTCTGGATACGCTGTAATAGCACCCAAAGAGTGACCCGGCAGTTCAATTTCGGGCACAACATTAATAAAACGTTTTTTTGCATAAGCAACAATCTCTTTCACCTCTTCCTGAGTATAAAAGCCTCCATATTTGTTTCCTTCGCCTTCGGTACGAATAGCACCTTCCACTGTAAGTTTAGGATATTTTTTAATTTCGATACGCCATCCCTGATCTTCAGTAAGGTGCCAATGGAAAGTATTCATCTTGAACAAAGCCATCACATCCAGCTGCTTTTTGATAAACTCGACTGGAACAAAATGACGACATACATCCAGGTGCATCCCTCTCCATACAAAACGGGGGCCGTCTGTAATTTTAACACACGGCATATACCAATCCATACCGTTAACAACAGAAGTACTTTCTATCTCAGGGGGCAATAGTTGAAGGATAGTCATTAAACCATAAAACGCACCACGCTCGGTAGAAGCATTAACTGTTGCACCTTTAGATGTGACATCCAAAGTATACTCTTCTTTGCCCAGACCAGAATTAGTATTGAGTTCAATGGCAATAAAATTTTTGGAAGGTTTATCTAATGTAACATCCAACTTAAATCCGGCCGCATTTTTAAATCTCGAATTAATTAATTCTGCTGCTGCTTTTAAATTATCATTATCTGGCACCACAAAAGTGGTGTTTGAGGTAAGCGAAAAAAAACCATCCTGTTTCACTATTTCATTAGGTTGAGGAACAATTGCCAATTCCTGCGACCTTTGTTTTTTCTCTGTACATGCTACAAAAGCAAACAGAGTTAATAATCCGAGGATTACATTTTTAAATATTTTCATGATTTTCTTTTTTAAATTATATCTTGTTTCAATTTGATTTTCATTTCACATTCAATTCATTATTAGCAACAACAAATTTGAGCATGAAGCTAGAAGTGTACTATTGATTTTATACATTATTCCTTTGAATTTATCCACAGCCTTTTATTAATGCGTTCCTAGACATACAATTCTCTACCACACAAAAAATGTAGTGACATTTTTCATCGAACAATAGAATAATACCGAAGCACAACAAAAATATATCTGCCCATTCTGAGGTATTTTTTAGTTTCAAAACCAAAAACAGTTATTCGCCTAACAATATTCAAAAAAGGCTAATGAGTCACGGACTATAATTATAGTTTGCTTTAATAAATTCACTCTCGTCAGTATTATTAAACTGATGTATACATTTCCTACGGTTTTTTCGTTTTTTAATCGAAATAACTAGCAGCTGAATATTTACAAACGGTATCCCAGGCTTATACCAAAAACAAACATATGCGTAAAACTATTCTTATCTCTATTAGATTGTATCATTAAATACCAAGCTGGTTCCCATCTACCTTTCTCGCCCTGAATACCAAAATAGCTCCGGATCCTTGAAATTTGATTACCACTAACAAATATTTCTTCCAGGAAGTAAGGTGTCAATTGCATTGTTGAAAGACTCCATTCCGGTTTTATTTTAAGGTCTGTCCGATACCTGGATTTCATTGGGAAATTTTCAAAATATCTAAACTCGATGCGATGTCTGTTCCTGAAACTCCATTGACCTATTTTAGTGCTTCCCCCGACCCTAAGCATTGACCTGTTTTCATAAGTCCACTTATCCCCTTCTTTAAAAAACTCTTTTCTAAATATCGCCTCCAGGGTAATTTTCTGCGATACATTATACTTTAAACCGGGTTGCAAAAACCAATCACCATTACCACTACTACTATTGTACATATTATTATACAGGAGGTTAGCTGTAAATTTTGTACTTATTTTATGATATATATTTAGTTCTTGCCATATTTCATGAGAATCCTCAAAACGGTCGGATGCGAACACCTTACCCGACCACAAGATAAATATTAAGCACCCAATATATTTAAGCAGTTTTACTGAATTATTATTCATACCTCAATTTCAATAGATATCCAACGAAAACTTGTTTCATTTTACAAGTCCCGTATACCTTATTTTCTTTTTATATATATTATCAGTGAAACAATACTTACAAAAACAATTAATGCACTTAACACATATATTAAACTTAACCAGACCGGCTCTTCTGTTTGTTCCTGTTCCTTCAGTTCTTCCTCATCACCCAACAATTCATTCAGGTCAATCTTTTCCGGGCCAAAACCTATCCCTGTTCCCCCATTTCCTTCAGTTTCTTTTGCCATGATGCGACTCATCTCGGCCAATATCATCGGGTTATCCACATCAAACCCGAGTTCATCAGTCAACTCTTGCTGTGTTGATTCGGGCCACAACAATGGCACCTGTGACCCAAGCATCCATTTGCGATCCAAACCACACTCACAATCCGCCCCAATCAGCGACATATGTTTAAACACCCCCTCTTCCAGAATACCATTACTGTCTATCCAATCTCCCATTATCCTGCCCCGGCCATAGAGGACTATAGCCTTGGGGTTTTGAGGCCATTTATCCAGTCCAAGCGACCACAACAGCACCCTTTCCCTTTGCCAATCCCCAGGCTCAAGACGAAGTACTACCGGCCCTTGCTCAACTATTTTAGGCATGTGCGGCATCAGGTTCTCAATCTGTTCACATGCCTGTTGCACTTTAGTCTTCACTTGTTTATTCAACTTATTATCTTCCTCTACCGTCCAAAGCACAACCGAAAAAGAGGAAGAACATGTTTGCCGGAGTCTTTTCCTTATGGGTGAATCCAAAACTTCGTTCACAATTGTTTCAATATCCTTTGTATCATCAAATATTAAACTTCTACCGTTGGGAGCAACAATTGCATGAACCGGCATGCCAGGTTTTAATTCTTTTAATTTTGAGGTCATCGGGTGAGAATGGTCTGATTCAGGATGCAACAATACCAGCCTGACATTTGCCTCCCGGCATTTTTTGCGCAATATGCTCCAATACTCATCTTCCGGGTCAGCTTTATCATCCAATACCACAAGAGAATATATGTCTTGCGATAAAGTAGAAAAACCAATTTCCCGAACCGTAAAACGGCAGGCCTGCCCTTTGTAACACGAAAGCAGACCTGTCAGAAAAATTAGCACAATTGTTTTATACATACCTTTATTATTCAAATCAAGAATTAGAAAAGGACTCATTTACACACGATAATCTCCGTTTTTTAAGTAGTCACACAAGACGCACCAATCAATGACAAAGCATTTGGGCAGATACCGCTTGCTTCTCCATACCTGGTCCTTCGATACTTACTTTAAGAACCTGTCCACCACCTCCCTGGTAATACAACAAAGAAAACGGATGCTTGCCTTTCTTTAATCCTATATTAAAGGATCGTTCCCGTTCACTGTGACTGCCACCATTATCTATCACCATTTCATCGTGTAAAAACAAGAAATTTCCATCATCGGTACTCGTATAAATTGTATAAACGCCATCTGCCGGAACAGAAAAATACCCCTTAAAACGAATCCCATAATTTTCATCGCGCTTTCTCATCTCTAAACCAAACTCTTTCACAAAACTACTCTTATCTGGTTTGATGCTTTCCAGGTCAGGTATTCCCTTCCAAGTTCCTTCGTAATAATCATAAGCAACACCTTGTTGGGGTGTTACCTCAACAGCCGCCTTTAATTCGGGCACCTCCAACTCTTCCATAACCACCTCACTTTTATACTCAACACCATCTTCTCTCCAGATTGTGCAGGCCTTCACTTTTGTTTTTCCCTTAATAACAAGATTTTTGTTGCCGTTTAAAGAATTGCTATCCGGTTCGCTACCGTCAGTGGTATAATAAACACTTCCCGTAGCACCTCCTTTAATAAAACGTACTTCCATGGAACCATTGGCTATAGTACGCTGTGGTTCAATATGAGGTACCGGACGCAAACGATTAAATAAGCGCTTTCTTTCATACCTTCTCTCTACACCTCTCATTTCGGTGTATAATGCTACTCGGAGGTTTGTTGTTAGGGTGATAGTGAATGAACCCGTATATTCTACACTCGATTTATTTGGTTGGGATCCGTCCAGGGTATAATACATGCGTGCTTTCAGTCCCGGCTTTACCAACAATTCCACCTCTAAAGAATCGGCAAATTCGTTAGGTTGATAACGCTGCGTATAATTTCCGTATGTTTCTTGTTTATAATCAGGTTTATCACCAACAGTACGTATGGTAAGGGGAGCACGCGATTTTGGAGCCAAAACCATAGAAGTCTCCAGCCAGTTACCACAACTGCAACCACCACCTCCTTCAGGAGAAAGCACCATGCCCTGGGCAGGAATAGTACTTAACCAACAATCGGGACGTAACCTCTCCCAACGGGAGAACTCGCGGGTATCAAAATTAAACTGCGATACACTTCCGCCGCGATAAAAAATAGCTTGTTCGGTCAAAGCGTAAGTGGCACACCCATGCCCTGACTTAGGAACGTTATAGGCAATATTCTCCCCAGTTTCCATGTTATACTGCTCTGGCTTAACAATAAGCCGGTTATCCACTATAGCCGGACGCGAAAAGTGTGCACCGTGGTCTCCATGAAACCACCACTGTTCCTTTTTCCAAAGAAGTTTCCCATCCGACATCCTATAGGTATAAATCATATATTTACCGTTGTGGGAAGATACCACTACCATTTTATCGCTTGACGATGCCATGGAATACATCGCGATACCGGGATGATGCGATACACGGTGCTTCCATATTACTTTCCCGTTTTCTGCGTTCAAACGAACCAGATAAATACGGTCAAAAATATTATCCCCACCTCTTTTGTCGGATGATAGCTTTTTCTGTGCAGTTTCGACAAAGCAAACATCACTACCTTCTAATGTAATGGTTGAATTAATTATATATCCTTCAGGCTTGTACCTCCACACATCCGCTTGTCCTTCCTTTGCAAGGGCAAACAATTCCTGGCTCACCACTTTATGTGTTATTTCACCTTTTTGCGCATCGTACCAGCCGTCGCCGCCACCACCATGAAAAACGGTATAATTAGTCCCCTTTGGAATCCGGCTACCAATCACTGCATTATCCAGTAATCCAACATAGCCCCAATCCGAATTTTGCTCATCCACCTCAAAATAAGAGGCAAGTTGCCCGGTTCCTCCATCCAGTTGCAATAATTTATTATCTTTTACCACATAAACATGCGAATCATCAGCCGCCCAATTGGAACAGTCACGATGCATATTCATCCGGCGTACCCCGGGCATAACCTTCCACCACAAGATACTTCCATTGTATACATTAAGTGCCACTATACGCTGGTTACCCTGTACAAACATACGGCCATTAACTGCCAGTGGAGACGGTTTTCGCCCATTACGGTCGGTCTGGAAACGGGGACCCGGACGCCCCATCCATTGGATGTCAAAATCCTCGGAACGTGTAGACCCCCAGAAACTTTCTCCGCCAAAGGCTGAATTGTTTGAACTCCCATACTGGTGGGTCCATGTTCCTTCCTGTTCAAAAGGATGCTTTATCAACACCAGGCCGTTTTTAAACTCTTCAACATCTACCTGCCACGAAAGATTAGCATCCTTCAGCCATTTCTTGTTCGTATCCGCAATAAAAGCGATACCCCTTGGCGCTATCAAACGTATTATCTCATCGGCATTTGATTTGTGAACATCTTCCCCCCAAACCAGGTTGGCCATATCGGAAGAAACCGGAATACGGCTCATCTGTTCAACATGCTGAATATTGATTTTTCGACTATAGATGCCTTGATTCTGCCAGCTTGACCTGAGGTCTTCCACCACATCGTCATCATCGCTCAAAACAATCACATCCATATTGAGGTTATTGGCTACTGCCACAGGTATATCTGAATTCGAATTCGACAAAACATAAGCTAAGCCTTCGTTCAGGTTATACTTATCTTTTAATTGTTTAAACAAATCTATATACCGGGTATTATCTGTCAGGCTTTTGCCGAATACAACAGGTTCCCTCTTAAAATTCAGAAAATTATCGTATTCGTAATAACCGGTTGTTCCATCCTTACTGATGAGTTGATAAGCATATTTATGACCTTTACGAACCGGAATAACGATTTGGTGTTCTTTTCCCACAGGGAAGTTGTGCTTTAAAGTGTCTCCACTTCCCGACATCCAGTTCAAGCTGAAAGCCTTGGTATTTTTTGTTTGAAAGCTTAACCTGACAGAATCATGAGACAAAGCAGTAATTTCAGGTCCCAGGAATAGTTTTAGATTTTTCTCCAGGATATCAATATTTTTAATTTTTTCGATACTTTCAACTACAGCTTCTTTATTCAAATTCAAATTGTACAAGACATTTGCTTTCCCCCCAGCCTTAAAACAACTGATATAACCTTCGTTTGTAGATACGTAAAGCGCGTCATTAGCTATGGACAAGGCCTGCACCACCCCATTTACTTTGTGTTTCCACAGGGGCAATCCATTGGTTAAGCTTAAGGCAAACACAGAATCGGCACAACCCAGATACAGGGCATTTCCACTCTGCAATACCTTGTGGGCTTCATAATTTCTTCTTACCCAAAGTGTTTTTTTTGTTTTTCGATGAAATGCCGATACGCCGTTATCATTGATGATATAACTGGTATCCCCTTTAATAACCATCTCTTTTCCTCCATTAAAAGTGAGATAGTCGGGCTGCTTATCATCCACATACTCCTGTATCGATTTGGCTCTTGACGACTTAGGATGAACCACATGTTTTTCGGGCGTTATCAACACGAAGCACCCACCCGTACCGGGCAGTTGTCCTTTTTTTTCTCCACTGGCTTTACTGATAAAAGCAGGGGCTATCCTTCCTTGTGGTTGTATCAGCAATTTACCCGTTGAAGCCATTGCCCCCTCCAGAGTCATGTCGTTTACCTCCTTCACATAGCAACCTGCCGACGACACCGAACCATTGCCGGCATCCACTGCGCAAATATAACTCTTCTTCCAGGGTAATAGCGAGGCTCCGAAATACGCAATCCCATCTTCAATAAGCACCCCGGTCCTAATGGGCCAATACGAAATAAGACGTCCGTTGTTCAGTACTTTCCTCGCCTCCTTGTTTCCAGGAGAAAACATCCATTTTAATTTCGCATTAAAAGCATTGATGCAATATACAAAACCATCATCGGAGCCAAAGTAAAGGTATCCTTTAAAATATGTTGGAGCGATACGAACCGGACCGCCTGTTGTAAACGCCCATTTTTCGTTTCCTGTTTGGGTGTCGATACAATGAACCGCATCATCGCCCGACGAGCTATAATACATTGACTCACCAACAATTATGGGGTAGTAGGCATGATCGTAATCACGCATCGAGGGCAAGGGGCCACTTCGGGCATAGGCATCTTCTTTAGCCGGGCCATACCATGCCGGTTCCGGTTGATGCGGCGCCTTGTAGCTCCATACCTCATCCAATGTTTTAAGGTCTAAATCAATTGCAGCCACACCACTTCTGAAATTATCTTTCTTAAACTGGGGCCAATCGTTAACACCTGCTTCCGGCTTACTGCAAGCCCCCATAATAATGGCAATTACCACCAACATTAAGACACATTTCACTTTCATCATCCAATATTTTAAGATATTACTTTTCCTTCTTCCATATATATAATTCTGTCGGCATATTCATCTGCCTCGGCACCATGGGTAACCATCAGTACTGTTCCGCCTTTTTCCCTGAATTCATGTAAATACTGCAACACCTGTCGCGTATTTACAGGATCGAGGTTACCTGTAGGTTCATCGGCTAAAATGATGTCCGGTTGAATTATCATAGCACGGGCCAGCCCCACACGTTGCTTTTCACCCACCGACAATTCGCAAGGCTTATGATGCAAGCGATGAGTCAGGTTCAGACCTTCCGCCATGGATAATATTGCCTCATCTGTAACTTGTATTCCTTTTACTTTATTAACGATTCTGATATTTTCGAATACTGTCAAATAGGGAATCAGATAATTCGTCTGAAACACAAAGCCAATTCTTCGGGATCTTAAATTCCGGTTTTTGCTTTCTGCAATCCCGTATAAATCGTCACCCTCAATCAGTACAAGTCCAGCATCGGGTTTTAGCAAGCCTCCAATGGTAAACAGCAAACTTGATTTACCACAACCACTCGGTCCCTTTATCAGGCTATAACTCCCTTTAACAACACGGATACTCACTTTGTCGAGAGCCCACACCTCTTTTTTCCCCGTCTTAAATATTTTATCCAGTTTATCTACTACTATCATTATTCTTCCTTTAAAATGTTAGCAGGTTGCAAACCTGTGGCATGAACAATTGGAATCATTGATGCGATTACCGAAAAAAACGGTGCCAATACAAAGGACCACCATAACAAATAATAAAGGGGCTTTATGGCTTTCGCTGTCACCTTGAATATATCCGGCCCATAGGTCAAAGACAAAATGGTTCCTGCCGAAAAACCAATTAAGGCGCCAATAAATCCTGCCAACAGGGCTCTTTGGATAAATAAATTCGTGATTGCTCCTGCGCCCATACCTATTGCCCTTAACGTACCTATTTCATGACGCCGGTGCATGGTGTTAAGCAGAGTCATTCCTCCAACCCAAAATGCGCATATAATAATTACAAGTGGCAATATCCAGGCAAAGTAGGCATTTACCATTTTACGCTGTCTTTCGCGAGCCACTGCAATAGTACGGTTCATGATTACCTTAGTATCAGGCAGTATTTTTATCAACTGCGTACGCAACGCCTCCAAAGGGTCGTCACCGCCTGTTGAACACAAACAATTTAAAGCCATTATCTCGTTGATTCGCCCTTCCATTTTTAATAACTTCTGAAGTGTGGGCAAATCGAAATAAAGATGTATATCATCCTCGCTACCTACCTCGGCCAACACTTTTTGCACCTGGAACAGTTTTCCTAATACGTTTATTTGATCTCCTTCGGCAATTTCCAATGACTTAGCAATTTCGTATCCCACATAAACCTTATCCGGGGCAATCCCAAATATCATTTTCGATTTTATACTTCCTTTGGGTTCTTTTTCATCAGAAGATATACCCGTTAACACGACATCATGGTCGCGCCAAATAATTTTTTTATGCAGAGTTGCAGTCAGGTGGGCATAGTAAATGGCTTTTGCGTCAACCAATTTATCTACATTTTTGCCGGACATAGTCATATTGGAATATCCCGAAACCCAAAAATGGTTCATATCCGTTTGTCCGGGAACAATCCTTAAATTAAAACCCATATCCCTGGTCAAACGCCTCGTTTCGTTTTGCGAGGCCTTGGTCATTGTAACAAAAACAACCACCAGGGCTACTGCCACCGAAACAGCCATAACAGTTAACAGAAAATTGCCTTTCCTATGTTTAATTTCTTTTAAAAACTGCATCTGCACATTCTTTTAAAACTTCATATTAACTCCCAAAGAAAATATCCTGCCATAATCGGGATATCCTGCCACTGTCTGAAAGTCCTTATCAAATAGGTTTTTCACCTCTCCAAAAAACCGCAACCCATATTCTTGCTTTAACAAATAGCCTGCATTCATATCCATCGACATAAAATCTCCCAATGGCGCTTTACCATGCTCGTTAATATAAGTCTTACTTACAAAACGATCGTTCTCATAGGCACTGATATGATGAACAAAGACATTGGCATCGAATCTGTTTTTTATATAATTAACCCCGGCATTAAAAACCCAGTTGGGCATCTCCTCATCTTTTTCCCAGTCATCACCCTTCTTTTCTTCACCTTTTAAATAAGTAAGGTTTGTAAACATGGTAATCGCGTTAAATAGTTCAGGGGACTTTAACTCCAGCTCTACCCCATAATTTCTTTTTTCAGAATTTTTATACAATTCCATGATAACTCCATTATCAATATCAACAGTACCTCCGCTATAACTTATGGCATTTGCACGACTCACACCAAAGGCCGTTACTGCAATCTTCCCTTCTTTGCCAATCTGTTTTTCATATCCCAAATCGATATTGACACGGTTTTCATTCTTCGGCTTATCCCCTGAATCAGTCAATGCACCCTTCCTTGGCGTTACGATGCCCGCTGCCATGGACCAGTTTAGTTTATCCTTATTCTCAAACAAATACGATACTCCCGCTGTTGCATTCCAAACAGGTGCCTGCCATTCTTCTTGTATCGATTCTACATTCTTAAACTTACCTCCACTTCCTTCAATTCCAAATCCCCCCCATTTGTCAAAATACTCACCCGTTAACCTGAAACCACCATCTACCATCAACCGCCCGAACTGATGTTGGTCGGCAACCATTCCGGATATGGTATGAACCCGGGCGGTGTTACCATAGTAAAAACGCTTACCTTCGGGGGACTCCCAATAGTTGTAAAGTGCACCAAAACGCAAAGTATTGTTAGTGCTAATTTTCAACGCGTTCAGTTGATTCACCGTCAGTTCAAAATCCTTTTCATCGTATTCCGAAACAGTTCCGTTTGCCAGGTTATTATTTTTGTAAGTTGAGTTCCGATGGGCAAAACAGATATCCAGTTCACTGGTAAGCTGGTCGCTTTTCCTGAATTTCAATTTGGAACTCACCATCAAGGTTTTAATCGGGTCATATTCTTCCTTTGCATTCATCAACTTGGCAGCAGCAGGTTCTACTGGCTGAACCAAGCTACGTCGTCCTGTCAGATACATCACATTAAACGACCAGTCCAGGCGTTCATTTATATTCCAGTTAAAATCCCCTTTGACATTCCATAAACGTTCAGCACCATTCCGCCCATCCGGTCCGTCGGTTCCAAAACTTCCTACCCTTGCAGAGTACGACACTTTATTATGCACGTTACTGTACCCTACTTCGCTTTGATAAGTATTTAGGGAACCATATTTAAGGCTCACGTCCACCTCATCCTTAACCGATTTTCGCGTTGTAATATCAATTACGCCAACCAATGGCGACAGGCTTTTTATCAAGGCTGCACTGGAACGAACAATTTTTATTTCCTCCACATTACCACTGCTTAAAACATAAGGTATTTCGGTAAACTCTTTTTGCCATATTCCATTAACAGAATAGCTTGGATAAGGATATTTCTGTCCTCTTACCGAGAAAAACTGCTTTACTTTACGCCCCCTGGTTTCTGTCCAACCTCCAGCTGTATATTTTAAAGCATCCATAACCGTTGTGGCCCCCTGGCGCTGAATATCCTGTAAAGTAACCGTTGAAATTGCAGTTTGCACCGACATGGGTTCCAAAGTTGGCTGTTCAATCAAGTCGGGTAACTGTCCGTTTCCAAAAATATTTACAGCATCAATATGCTCTTGTTTTCTTTTTAGTATAATTTTTACTTCGGCACTTCCATTTATCTTTACTGTAAAAGGTAATTCCTGCGATACAAAACCAATAGCCGAAACTTTTAATGTATGGTTGCCCTCCGGTATTTGCGACAACACAAAACTTCCATCGCTATCAGTGACTGTCCCCTGCCCTAATGATTCTATAATAATATTAACTGAAGCTATTCCTTGCTGCTGTTGATTTAAAACTACCCCTTTTATGTGTTGGGCATATGTTACAACTGACAATGTTAAGAATCCTATTAAAGTAATAATTATTCGCATTTTTTCTATTTTACTATTTTCTGTCCAAACTAAAACTCATGCTCTATTGTACCGTTAAAGCATACAATAAACTATCTGTTGATGCTAATATAGACTTAAAACAATAAGCATGGCTGTCAAACAAATTTGAGAGCTATTGATTCACAATAATAGTATTGTCATTTATTTTGACCTCACTATCTTCTTATCTTATTATACATTAGAATTTTTCAATCATTTTATTAATTCAACGTTAATTACTTTTTTGACTGTAGTGCTGAAGAAAAAACAGTATTTTTACGATTATTAATAAGGTATATAAAGTTAGATTTGACACTAGTTCCCTAACTTGGATAAACTAAAACCAGACATTTTTGTCTATCCATGTTAGTTGGCACAATTTAATACATAAAGCCCGGAGTATGAAAACACATATATTAAGTATAATTGTTTTATTCATAGCAACATCGAACCATTTTGCACAGAACCACAGTTTTAACACAGCTCCCCATTATGCCATCGTGAATACACGCAATATAAACCTTCCAATTAATCAAGTAACTATTGAGTGTTGGATAAAACCCAACACTCTTAAAAACTGGGTAGCCCCTTTTAGCTTTATTGCAGATAACGGACATAACGAGTCCGGGTTTGCCTTTGCCTACTACAACAATCAATTTCGCTTTATGATAAAAACGGATGCGATGCGTGGAGATGAATGGAATTACAACCCGGGTTCACATGTTGAACTAAACCAATGGTCGCACATAGCCGGAACCTACGATGGGGGATTTATTAAGTTTTACCTAAATGGTGAACTCATTGATACCAAACAGACCTCAGGTCAAATCAACTGGGATTTTAAACCCAAAGACATTCATATTGGTGCTTTTAAAGATTTCAATGAAAATTTACTGTTTGATGGACAAATTGACGAGGTACGAATTTGGAATACCGCACGATCTGCCACAGATATAAATAAATATAAAAACAAAAAGATAAACCAACAGGAAGATGCATTAATAGGATACTACAATTTTGATCAACTTGACAAAGGAAGCATTATTGTACCTGACTTGTCTAAATACAAACTGGATGGACGTCTTAATATTCCTGCCAACGAAGAAACTCTTGTCCAGTCGGGCGCCATGATTATACCTGTTGTAACTGAACTCAAATTGCTTACACCGTCATCCTTTCTGGTAAACTGGGAATGCTCGGAAAGCGTGCACAATTTTGATCATTACATGATTGAATTATCAAAAGACCGGGCTTTCAACAAAATATTTATGAGTGAAAAATCCACTGTCAATCAATTCAAATTCGAGAATATTCCAGGGGGGTCAATGGTTTATATGCGGATAAAAGCTTTCTCCAAGGAAATTGGCTACACCAGCTATTCTGATATTAAAGAGATAAATGATTTCAG
Source organism: Saccharicrinis sp. GN24d3 (assembly GCF_052400645.1). NCBI lineage: Bacteria > Pseudomonadati > Bacteroidota > Bacteroidia > Marinilabiliales > Marinilabiliaceae > Saccharicrinis > Saccharicrinis sp. GN24d3. The sequence continues at coordinate 9,670 of NZ_JBQTGI010000038.1, read as the reverse complement.
AACGGGATTATCGGTAGTTGTTACCTCCATAATAAACAAAGAGGACAACATACAACACCGCTTAATCAGCGACAACCAGCTTAACTCAAACTACCTTAGCTTACCTACAGACGTAAGGGACGTAAAACTTGATTTCAGGCTTAACAATGAAACACCTGAAAATATCCGTTCGGGACACATTGTTATTACAGGCCCCTACAAAGTGTATGAAACAAGCTTTTCGAAAAACTCTGATATTTCCCTCTTTAATTTAGCCCCGGGCATTTATAACATCGAAATTGACTGGGGCTCTATTGACCAGGAAAAAGCACTTTCCACACGACTGAGAATGGAAGTCAAGCCAAACTTTTTTCGAACGGTATACTTTAAATTTGTTTTACTGTTGGTTTTATTTGCTTTAATATTTTTGTTCGTCAGAAAGTTTACCGTAATCGACAAACAACGTTTACTAAATCTTAAAAAACAATTAGCTCCAAAAGAAAATACTTCGGAATGGATTGATCCTGAAATATTGGAAGACAAGGCCATCCAAATAAAAGAATGCATTGATAATGAAAAATTATACCTTGATCCCAAGTTTAATTTAAAATCATTAGGCACTAAAGTAGACATCCCGCATTACCAGGTTTCAAAGATTCTTAACGACTATTACAGAACCAATTTTAACGATTTTATCAATGAATTCCGGGTAAAAGAATTTGTCAACCTTTTAAAGGAAAACGACCATGACAATATAAAAAACAGTGCCCTGGCCTATCAGTGCGGCTTTTATTCGGAATCAACTTTTTTTAGGGCATTCAAAAAGTTTATGGGAAAATCTCCGCAGCAATTCAGAAAGGAACTTAATGATAAACATAAATAATAGAGCCAATTAGATTTAATATAGCATGATTTATAATTTAACACAGCACCTTCTTCAACATATTAAACAATCATACAAAAATCATTTCAAGATGGGCCCTATGATTTCATTTTAAAATAAAATTGGTATAACAGTTGTTTTGAATAGGCACAAAAAACACAAAGCTCAACCATAACTATATTCAATCAAGTTTAAAAGTAGTCACCACAAACCCATGATCTGACGGAAAGTTGGTATATGTTTTTCCTTTAAAATTGAATTCCTGTGCAAATGGTGCCACACCCGAATATGAATCTTTTATTTTCAGATTTTTTCCTTTGCTGTACAGGTAATCAATGCGGTCTCTTCGCGTAAACGACACCTTACCTTTATCATCATTAACGCTTAACCAAGTTGCTCCAATATTTTTAACAGGGTTGGGATGTACTTTACGTAAGGTATCCTCAAGACCGGCATCAGTCATAGCTCTGGAGATAGTCCAGTTGACCATCGGGTGTTTTGATACCATTTTCCTTCATATATTTCTTAACATGTTCAGATTCATCCCATACTTTGCACCCTACTTCGTCGCCACCAATATGGATCACTTTGTAAGGAAACAATTCAAAAATCTCTAAAAGCACGTCTTTGATAAACTCACCACTTCAGGCTTGGTCACATCGTAATTATCGTAATGCCTCCCAAATTTAACCGGTACATCTATAACTTTTCCTGCCGTGCCTAACCAGGAATAAGCTGTGATGGCCGCCATGGAATGTCCGGGCATTTCAGATTCAGGAACCACCGTAATGCTTCTTTCAGCAGCATAGGCCACAATATCCTTGATCTGTTCCTGGGTATAAAATCCTCCATGTGGTTTGCCTGAGGTCTTCCCGTTTCTCCAGGTTCCTATTTCTGTATCTTTCCTGAATGCCCCAACTTCGGTAAGTAACGGATATTTTTTAATCCCCATCTGCCATCTCGCATCATCGGTTAAGTGTCAATGAAACATATTTATTAAGCAAGGCCATCTGGTCCAACATTTGATTTACATATTCTTTTAATATTTAATGGCTTCGTACATTGTCCATGTCAAATCATATTCTTTACTGTCCTGGCTTAACTGCCAAAACATCATGCCCCCTAATTTGTTTTTGCGAACATATGAGGCCTTTAAACGTATGCTTTGAGGATCGTCGTAGGTAATAAAAACAGAATCAACAGCATCATATATAAAAGGTGCCTAAGCTTGCTGGTCCCAATGTCCTATTTTACTGTTTTCGATCAACATGTTTTTGATTTATATGGCAAATATATTAACATCATCAATGCCCAAAGGTATTTATTAGTTAACCTCCAAATGGAGATAATTCTTACCATACGTGATTTTTATATTACAAATCTAAATTGATTAAAGAAACTAATGGTTAATATTTAATTTCCTCTGTTCTGATTTGGGAAAAAGTGATTGAAATAATCGTACAATACCTCATAACACTTATGGAACCTATTAAAATCTTTTAATTCTTTAGCTGTCCACGATCGTTCAGCATGTGCTTCGATGCGCTCCTCTATTTGTGGGTAAATATCAGCTTCTTTAATTTCTTCAGTCCACAAGGGACATTCTCCTCCTAATACCAAATGCTCTTTCCCCTGAGGAATTTGAGGCGGAGTAAAATCAAAATTGTAAACCTTTTTACTCGACAAGACAGGCATCCAATCTGGCTTTGTCTTTTTGGCTTCAACATTGGCAGGATAGTCCAAATAGCATTCCCCGTTATCGGAAACAACAACCTGATTACCTTTTTTAATGGCAGATATGGCCTCATTCCTCAAGCGCCACGCCTGAGTAATTTGTCCTTCCGGAATTCCACCATCAAGATGTTCAGCCCAGGCAATAGTGGTAATCCCTTTGGTGTGGATGTGTTTTGTCACTTCATTTAAATAATGGTTTTGCAAAAAATGCTCGTCTTTTAATTCGAGACGCTCCATTTTCGCTTTACACAGCGGACAATTATTCCACAATTCTTTTTTTCGTTCATCACCTCCAATATGAATGTACTTTGGATTGAAGATATCAATAATCTCATCGAACAGGCTTTTTACCATCAACATTGCTCCCTCATTGCTTCCACATAAAGCATTTGCAGCCGGTTGATTGGGGCAACGAAATTCAGGATAAGCCGTCAGCAAGGCCCAATTATGACCTGGAACATCGAACTCTGGTATCACCTCAATATTTCGAGCTTTGGCATAAGCCAGGATCTCATGAATATCCTCTACAGTATAATACCCATTAAACTCCTGGGCTTTACCATCAACAAAAGACCCTACCTTATTGACATAAGATGCTACTTGATTCAAGCGAGGAAATTTCTTACTCTCAATGCGCCATCCTTCATCGTCGGTCAAATGCCAGTGAAATACATTCAGTTTAATGTTACCATAAAATCCAGAATACCTTTGATCCCATCTACTGACTGAATGTGTCGACTTGAATCGAGCATAAAGCCTCTATAAGTATAAGCCGGCTGATCGGTAATTTGAAGAAACGGAATTTGATAACCAACTTCAGTTCTCGATTGATAAAATATCTGATTCAATGTGGAAATTCCATACAATAATCCAGCAGGTGTATAAGCCGAAATCTTTATTCCCCTTCGATCGATGATTAATTTATACCACTCTTCTTTTTTTTCTTGTTTTGCGTTCGATAGAAGTTCTAATCTCAGTTTGGTGCCAGATTTAACAACTTTTACTTCATTTTTTAATTGTTCAAGAAAAAGGTGTGAAAGTGATTGATCAGTAACATTGTCCGTTCTAACGCTTACTCCATTCTTTACCGTAAGCAGACCTTTGTTTACCTCTAATGATTGTGGGTAAGGTATTAAGTTTATCCTCGTTTTGTTTTGTGCAAAAAGGGATAACGATGAAATCATGGCTATCCAAAGTATAAATATTCTCAACATATGACTAAATTTATTGTTATTCTATCAGATATAACAAAACCTCATCAGAATTTATGGGTTTCTGTTGAGGCTTTGTTCTTAGCCTAAAATCGGCCTAATATTTTAAGGATTGTATCTAGTATTCTTTACCACAATAAATATCTCCGGCACATTATTTCAAAGTTGTCAGGAGAATCAAGGGAGATTTGATTTAGCTGTTGTAGGTTATTTTCGTTCATAGCAAGTTCTTAAGATATACTCATAAAACTCAACAGTCAATTAATACTGCCTAATAGGCTGCCTGAATCATTTCATCAGGCAGCCTGCTGTTAAATTATTAGTTTGTAATCCAATCGCTTACTCCCAAATAGGATTCTGATCCAAGCTTGGATTCAACTTTATTTGCTTTTTAGGCAATGGTCTTAAATAATGTTTTGAAGCATCAAAAGTACGCGCAGATGCTGGTTCTGCAACAATAAATCCATCAGCATCAACATTATATTGTACTCCGGGTGTTATTTCAGGAAATACTGTTTCATACTCAGTACCCACAAATTTAATTCCTCGTACTGCTTTAGGCATTTCAATTTCCGCAGTTTTCCAACGCATCAAATCGTTAAAACGGTAACCTTCGCATGCCAACTCAATTTTACGTTCTCTGCGAATCTCATTTTGCATATCCAGGCCATTGGCAGTAACAAATGCATTGGTCAAATGTGGCATTCCAACACGATCACGCAATTTATTGATTGACAGATTTAAATCTGCATCAGTAATGCTTCCGTCCAATTCATATTTAGCTTCAGCGTAAATCAATAATACTTCGCCTAACCTGATAAGAATATTATCATACTCAGCATTCCCTGCCCATGATTCTACAGACTCGCCCCAGTGCTTGTAACTGGTGTAACCGGTACGGGTTGCTGGTCCGTCAAGTCGTGGTTTTACATATGTGGTTTTAGTAGCATTGGCACCAATATATTCAACACCAGGCTTCAACACTGTTTGCATCAAGCGGGGATCTCTGTCTTCAAATTCTGAAGACATGGTAGCATATCCCTGGAACAAAGCTGATTGACTAATTGGCAAACCATCAGTACACAAATAGTCATCCACAAGACTTTTGGTCGGATTCATGATATTCTGTTCCAACCAACGAGTACGGTTGTGAGTACCATTAATGTCTTTCACATATCTTCTGGAAAGAATCACCTCACCACAGTCTTCACCATCTTCAATAAATAGCTTACGGTAGCTCTTATCTGTGCCAAGATCCGTGAACAGACTATATTGTCCGCCATCAATTACTGCTTTAGCAGACTGAGCAGCTAGAGTCAATCGTTCATTTGCTTTGGTACCACCATGGAACTTGGCCCAGGTACCCTCATACAGTGCCACGCGACTTAAAAATGCCTGAGCTGCTTCCTGAGAGATTTTCCCTAACTCATTACTAGCTATATCTCCTTGTTTTGGCAAACGTTTAATTGCTTCTTGCAAATCGGCAATAATCAAATCAGCAACTTGCTCTCTGGAATTTCTTGGAGCATTTAGCTCTTCACTTCCAGGCTCCAAAACCTTTGTAATAAGAGGTACTCCACCAAAACTTTTTAATAAGCCAAAATATGTCCAGCCCCTAAAAAAATGCGCTTCACCTACCCAACGTGAAATTTCATCCGGGTTTGCATAACCTTCGCTTTTCAACAATAGGTAATTAATCCCTCTAATTCCGGCATAACTATTGTTCCAATGACTGGATTCATCGGGTACCATATAAGTACCATTGCTATATTCGTTAGGACCCTGGCCAAATGTTGTTTCCGCTTCAGTATCCTGGGCATAGCTATGCCCAGGTAAAGCACCATAAAAGGCGTTGGCCGCCATTTCAAAATCTTTTGCTGATTTCCAGAATGAACCATCGGATACCTGATCCTTTGGAAACAAATCCAAATCCTTTGTGCAGGAAGTAAGCAACAAAACAATCCCTGCGATTGGTAATATATATTTTAATTTCATGTGTCTAAATATTTGTTATTCAATGGTCACATGGAACTCGCCACAATTGACATTTCCCATTGAGAGAACGTTTTTCTCATGGCTCGTTTCATCTAAACAATTTTTAAAATGTAACATCAACTCCAAACGACATAGACTTCGCAAATGGATAGTTTGTTCCATAAGAATTGTCTTCAGGATCAAATCCACCACCCATATTGTGATAGTCCCAAAGGTCTGTACCACTGAAGTAAACTCTAACCTTCTGAAGGTATTTGATATTGCTCAAAAGAGATTCCGGAAGTGTATAACCTAGTTGAACATTCTTTAAGCGAATATAAGCAGCGTTTTCAGCATTATTTGAAGAGTGCTGGTAGTTCCACCATCTGATATTGCTATGCGATATCCTAGGGTACTTGGCATCTGTTCTGTCCGGTGCCCATGTATTGTTGTAATACAAACGTACCGGGTGATACCATGGTTGGTGAAATGGGACTCTGGCTGTTCCTTCTCTAAATACAGTTCGTTTTCCAACTCCCTGGAAGAATGCACTAAAATCGAAACCTTTCCATTCTGCATTTAAATTAATACCGAAAGAATATTGTGGATCAGTAGTACCTAATACATCAAGGTCACCGTTCTCTCTTTCATCGCTATAGGCGTCGATTCTGCCATTGCCATCCACATCAACATACATGGCATCTCCAATTCCAATATTACTAGGTACTCCACCAAGCTTCTTGTATTCTGTTAATTGTTCATCGGTTTGTATGATACCATCAAATCTATAACCATAATATTGGTTTGCACGATATCCTTCACGATATTCGTTCCAACCTGCCTCATAACTATCGGCTCCACCAAGATTAACAATTTTGTTGTAATTGTTACTCAACACAACTCTGGCACCATATTTAAAGTCACTTACCTGGTCTTTCCATCCCAGACTCAGTTCCCATCCCCAGGAATCCAACTCTCCATTGTTTGCTTTTGGAGGTGCAGCACCTAATACCGAAGGTAAAGTTACCCCAAGCAACATGTTTTTATTGGTTTTGTAATAGTAGTCGAATGTAAGATCCAATCTAGTATCAAGAACAGTAGCATCCACACCAATATTACGGGTAATTAAGGTCTCCCATGTTCTGTCGGTAGATACCATACCATCAAGGGTGGCTGATTGTGCTTTTTGAACATCTCCAAATGGATATTGTCCTCCAATATTAATATTTTGCACATAATCGTATAAACCAATACCTGACTGGTTACCCATTTCTCCATAAGAAGCACGAAGTTTCAGGTTATCAAATACTCCAAGATCTTTAATAAAGTCTTCTTCTGACAACCTCCATGCTACAGAAGCACCTTTAAACAGGGTCCATCTTTGATCTTCTGCAAAACGGGATGACCCATCATACCTAAAATTAGTTTCTAAAATATATTTATCTTTATAGATATACCCAATACGTGAAATCAACGACTCCAATCCCCAATGATATCCACCACCGGCATTACTCATATTCTTCTTACTACCTAGATCCAGTGCGAACAACTCATCCGAAACAAAATCATCGCGATAAGCGCTAAACCAGTCATGATCATACTCTTCGTGAGTAGCACCAATCATTACACTTACGTTATGAACACCGTTAAAGATGTTATCGTATTGCAGGTTTGCCACAAAATTTCTCTGATTGGTTTTAGAGAAACCATATTCCGCATTGTTAGGAGATGTCCGCCACTCGTAATAAGCAAATTTATCATCCCAAAAATGATACGGTAGGTTTTTAATCGGAAGTTTTGAATTGTAATTTTCAAAAGTAAGGCTGGCCTGAGTTACAAACTTTAATTTCTTGGTTATATCCCAGTCTAATTTAATGTTTGGTGAGATCCTATCGGTCCATTTTTCTTTCGCACCACCATCTCTTGCCATGGCAACAGGATTTGAATATCCCCATTGAGAAAACCAGTTTTCTCCACCTTCCGTTTTCACAGGAAAATGTAATGGAGTCGTAGAGATACCTCCCAGCGCACGATCCAAATAATATATCTCTGAAACTGCCAATCTATCGAAGTTCAATTTCGTTTCCAAACGAACATTGTCCAATATTTGGTAAGAATAATTCATTCTCATATTGAATCGTTCTGCCTGATCGGGAGCCTGATCGATCAAACCATCATTCTTATTATATCCCATCGAGAAATAGTAATTTGAATAATCACCACCTCCATTAATACTTAGGTTATAATCTTGTTGCTGACCTTTTCCATATAACTCATCAAACCAATCAGTCCCCTCATAAAACTGAAATTCAGGATAACCTTCAAATCTCTCCGGAGCCGCACCATCCTTTACCTTTTGAATTCTTTCATCATTCCAAAATGGAGCCACCCCATTATTAACATCACCTTCTTGGTGCATGTGGGCATATTCCAAAAGATTTGGATATTCAATTTTGTTTAAAGGTTCCGAAAAAGCGGTGTTCATCGAAAATTTCACCACAGGCTTTCCTTTTTTACCCGATTTGGTTGTAATTAAAATAACACCTCCTGCCGCTCTGGAACCATAAATTGCTGCCGAAGCATCCTTCAATACCGACATCGACTCAATATCGTGTGGATTGAGGGTATTCAGATCCTCAGCCGGATTACCATCAACTAAAATCAATGGTGAATTTCCACCGTTAACAGATGACATACCTCGAATGTTAATGTCGAAGGCCTCACCTCCCGGCTGCCCCCCTGAACGTGTAATAGTAACACCTGGCATTACTCCCTGAATGGCCGACAAGGTGTTGGATACAGGTTTTGACTCCAAAACCTCTGCTGTCACTACATCAACTGCCCCGGATAAAGAAGCCTTTCTTTTTGTACCATAACCAATGGCCACTACTTCCTCCAAGCCAACTAACTCTGACTCAAGTACAACATTTACAACAGACTTATCACCTACAATGATTTCTTGTGTTTTCATTCCAATAAATGAAAATACCAAGGTTTGCTGAGCCTCAATAGAAATACTGTACTCCCCATTCATATCGGTAATCACTCCTTGGGTTGTACCCTTTTTTACCACAGATACCCCAGGAAGAGATTCTCCGTTATTATCGGTAACTTTTCCTGTTATGGTTAGTTTTTGTTGTTGACCGTCAACTACGGTATTACTCTCTTCTGTATTCCCCACAGCACTAACAGAAAAATTTAAAAGTAATACTGTTGCCAACAAAAAACTTTTTTGTAACCATCGTGGTTTTGCGATTTTCCACAGATTGCGAGTTTTCTCTTTCATCCTTTTCACATTTTTAGATTAATAAGTAATTATTGAGATGTCCTATGCATCTACTATTTTGATAAAAATTCCAAGTTTAATACTTAAATATGCTCAAACGTTTTAGCACGTGTAGCAGAAAAATGTTCTACTTCTATCAAACCTTTAATTGTACTTGTATATATTTTCTTCATAAATCTAGTTTTTTTATAAACTAAAAGGTTTTAGCATGATTTCTAAAAAAAATTGCTAATTTCTTAAATACAATTTCATTATATCTCAAACTATGGGATTCGCTATAACGTTTTAGCAATTCATTAAAATAAATTGGTGAATAAGTTGAAATTTCAACCTCATCACCATTAGTAAATAATTTCGGATGTAAAAGTATATAAAAAAGTTCAATGATTGACACTTTTTAACAACTTTTTCCTAAAATTGTATTTACACGACATTTAATAATATAATAAATGTAATGAGCTTTCATTTTTCATTACAACTCAATAAACTATAGGACGCTGCCTTACTGCCCTTTAGAAACTAAAAAGGCTATAGTTTAAAATAGCGTTTTATTTTGTATCTTTAAAAAAAATGTCATGGATACAGATAAGATAAAAGAAGCTC
>NZ_JBQTGI010000037.1:0-40748 GCF_052400645.1 Saccharicrinis sp. GN24d3 | reverse complement strand
GGGAAGTCCGTCTGTGTATGTGTTTTTGTACCAATAGGTTCCCTTAAGTTAACGGCTATGGATTACTTTCGGGAGCAACGTTCTGGTGAGTTGAAGTGATGCAACGAAGTGTCTTGTTTTAAAGTAATTTCAATGCGTACTAGAATTTCTAATGCATATTGCGGGTTTAATTAGATATATGAATGATAACTAATTAAATCAAAATAACATGAAAGCTATTTGGAACGACACTATAATTGCAGAAAGTGCTGATATTGTAACCGTTGAGGGAAACACCTATTTTCCCGTTGAATCGGTTAAAAAGGAGTTCCTGCAAGATAGTAACACACATACTGTTTGTCCGTGGAAAGGAACGGCTTCGTATTATACTTTAAAAGTAAACGACAAAATAAATATTGATGCAGCTTGGTATTATCCAACGCCAAGCAAACTGGCGAAAAATATTACTAACAGGATTGCCTTTTGGAAAGGTGTAGAAATAACAAATGAATAGGGTATTGCTTTGTATCAGGAATTTGTTTTTATACCAAGCTTGGCTATTTTTTCATAGTTCTCCGTAGCCCGAGATGTATGCCATTGTTTTATCGTTTATTCTTTAAACCGAACAAGGAGTTTTGCATTGAAAAGAGGCAGAGGTTGCAGATGACAATTACATTTAATACGTATCCCTGCTTCTCTTTTTGATGGTATCTTATGAACCTTTCCTGACTCTTTATTTTCCTGTTTTTTTTAGCTCATCCAAATCACTACAAGATGCGTTCAGAATATAAGACCTGGTTCCGAAGTTTTTATGATTTCTTCTGGTGTAATTACTTGCCCTTATTTATTATCATCCATGGGCAGGTATTTAAACATTAATATTATCCTCAATTAAAAAAGGCCGATCGCAACGATCGGCCTTTTATATATCAGATAAGTATTAATTACTGGATAATAGCTTTGAAACTGGCATCTTCTAAGAATTTACCGAATTCTTTGTCTTTTGCAGCTTCCGCTTTTAAAGAACCGTCAAGCTCAACAGCTTTACGAAGGCTATCAAATACCATATCGTTATCGGCAGTGCGGGCACCAACGATAGCTTTTAGGTAATATTTAAAACCAACTTCTTTTGTATTAGCGTTTAATGTAGAAAGAGCGGCATCATACTTACCAGCTAAGATTTTAGCAAGAGCAGCATTACAGTTAGTGCTGTTTCCGAAGTAACGCATAGCAGCATCGTAGTCTCCTTTGTGGATTGAAACAATACCTAAGTTGTTGTCTAGTTCCGGACCGGCACCCGCAGCAGCACCAAAATACTCTTCAGCCTTTGCCAAATCACCCTGACGTAGAGCAATTACACCTAAGTTATTGTTTACGATAGCGTTATTTGGTTTAATATTATTCGCTTTTTCCAACACACTTTTAGCCTCGTCTAATTTACCTTGCTTAACCAAAATGTAAGCGATATCGTTTTGAGCTCTCCAACATTTAGGGAACTGCTTGGCCGCTTTTTTATAGATAACTAGTTTAGCATCTAAATCTTCAGTTAATGTAGCAGCATAAAGTATCTCCTCAACGTTTAATTTGCTTGGGTTAGAGGCAGCTAACTCTGCAATTTCTGCGTCAGTCTTACCGATAACATTAACGTTAACAGCAACTTTGGAACGACGCAATTGAGGTAGGATATCGTCAGCAATTACCTTGTAAGTTTCAGACATGTTCTTGATTTCTTTCTCACGAACTTCAGGGTCTGAATACATAGAAAGAACTCTTAAAATAAGCTCTTTATCCTGGATGCTTGAAGCTTCCATTAAAGCTTTAAATCCTTCCCAGTCTTCCGGAGTATTTTTTAGATCGAAGAAATTCTCAGCTGAATTGTCAACTTTGGCTCTCTTTAGCTCTCTTTCCAAATAACCTTTTGCAACTTTTTGTCTTTTTTCCGACAACGTAGTGTTCAAGTCAGTTGGGCCATCAGGAGATGCGTAAGCCGAAATAGATACTCCTTTGAATTCTTTGTTCTCAGCAGCCTTAGCCTCTTTAATATAATCTTTAAGCGCTTTGATTTCTTCTTTTCTTAACTCGGTGCCGCGTAAGGCAGCTTGTTGGATTAAGAAATAGATATCAGCGTCTTTGCTTTCCGGGATGATTCTTTTGAAATTGTCTTTCCCAAGAGCAACAGCAGCGCCTTCATTCATTACTAAATCAGCAGTTGCGATAACACCTTCAGCGATTTTAACATCATCAAAATCCATGCTCTGACCGCCTTTTGTAGCTTTAATGCGAACCACAAGGTCTGACACCTTCATGTTTTCGTTATAGGGTACAGAACCGGTATAAGTGTACTGACCGCCGTTAAGATAGGAAATCACCTGATTGTTACCTTCAGCTTTCTCTCCTTGGACAGTTTTTGAGGCGAATGCGGTTTCTCCACCTTCATACTTTAATACAGGAGTAAGCTCTACGGTAGCTTTTTTGTCCATGTAATTTTCAGGCACTTTTACTTTAACAGTAACATCTACTTTACCAGCATGAGCTTCCAATACTTCTGGAGTAACCGTATACGTTACGTCTTCTGCCTTACTTTTCATTTTGTTTAAGCCTGCACAGCTAGCTAGTATGGCTGCCAAAGCTATCGAAGCAAAAACGTTGATTCTTGATTGTTTCATAATATTAACCTAATTATGTGTTTTCAATTAACTTTCGATTAGTTCTTACAAATTTAATAATGTTTTAAAAAAATAAAAGGCTTCCTCTCATTTATTGCAAATATAGATATTATATGAAAATAAAAGCAATTACCTCAATATTTAATCAGAATATTTACAAAATAAAGTCATTTTTTATGTTGTTAAACACAAAATTACTTTTTAAGCAATGTATTACTCAATTGATTTTGATTTTTGTTACCCCTGAAGGAAAATTTTCATTCATCAATGCAACAAATTCAGCATAATGATTTTGTTTCTGGAAATCGGCCTCGGTCGCATCAATTACAACCACGGGAAAATCCCTTACCTCCTTAAAGTAGTTAAAATAGCCCTTAGTGACGGATGACAAATATACTGATTTCACATCTTTTTCGTACCTTCTGCCTCTTTTCATAATATTTTTTTTTAACACATCCACGTCTCTGTGGATATAAAACATTACGTCTGGCGTGGCCGAGAAGGATCGAATCATATCAAAGAACTGCCTGAAAAGCTTGAACTCATCATCCGACAGCGTAATTTTAGCAAAAATAAAGGATTTCATCAAATAATAGTCCGCAATTATTAGGCTATTAAACAAATCGCCTTGTTCCAGGTCTTTTTTTAACTGCTTGTATCGTGCCGCCAAAAAGGAAAGTTCCAACGGGAAGGCGTAGCGTTCCTGATCCTTGTAAAACTTTGGAAGAAAAGGATTATCGTCAAAAGTTTCCAGTACTAATTTGGCATCGAGGTCTCCGGCCACTTTTGTTGCCAAAGATGTTTTGCCTGCACCAATATTTCCTTCGATTACTACAAATCTGTTCTCTGACCCCGTTTTTTTGCTCATCAAATATTAAAATTCATATAAAGGCTTCACTCCCATATTATAAAATATGAAGGAATATAAATCCGCTGCCTCTTCTATTTTTTTACTGGTTGGTTTCCCAGCTCCATGACCCGCTTTACTTTCTATCCGGATTACAACCGGATTGTTCCCTGCATATTTATCCTGAAGTGCAGCAATATACTTGAACGAATGTGCAGGTACAACCCTATCGTCATGATCGGCCGTCATCACCATTACAGCCGGATACGCTACACCCTCTTTTACATTGTGAAGCGGAGAATATGAGTAGAGGTAATCGAACATTTCTTTGTTATCCTCTGAAGTACCATAATCCGTTGCCCAAAACCTACCTATTGTAAATTTATGATAACGTAACATATCCATCACTCCTACCACAGGAATCGACACTTTAAATAAATCGGGACGTTGGTTGGTTACTGCACCTACCAACAAGCCTCCATTTGATCCTCCCATTAACGACAACCTATCGTTTGAGGTATATTTATTGTCTATTAAATATTCTGCTGCTGCTATACAGTCATCAAAAACATTCTGCTTTTGAAGTTTGGTTCCTGCCTGATGCCAGTCTTTTCCGTATTCGCCGCCTCCACGTAAATTAACCATAGCATAAACTCCCCCATTCTCTAGCAACACCATTCTGCTTACAGAAAACGAAGGTGTAAGAGAGATATTAAAACCTCCGTACCCGTAAAGCATCGTTGGATTAGTCCCATCTAACTCCAAACCCTTTTTATGAACGATAAACATAGGAACTTTAGTGCCATCCTTACTTCTGAAAAATACTTGTTTGGTTTCATATTGGTCGAAATCAATATCAATATCAGGCTCCCAGAAAAGCTCAGTTTTGTTTTCTGCAATATTGTATTTATAAATAGCTGAAGGATAGACAAATGAATTAAAAGAAAAATAAGTTTCCATATCTCCCTTTTTACCCCCAAAACCACCTACAGAACCAATTGCTGGCAATTCCACGTCATACAAATATTTACCTTGCAAGTCGAATACCTTTACAATATCATGTGCATCTGTCATATAAGTTGTGATCATTTTCTCGCCCACAACCGATATTCCACTTAACACGTCTTTTTGCTCCGGAATAACATCAATCCATTCATCTTTATTTATCTTGTCTACAGTGAATTTTACGATACGTTCCTTAGGGGCTTTATAGTTAGTAGACATCAGAAACACACCATTTGAGTGATCGATTATGTTATTATCGCTCTCAAAATCATCCACAACCTTTAATATCTTTGCTGACTTTTCTGATAGATCCTTAATATAAATCGCGTTGCCACTTGTCGATTCCGTTTGATGTAAAACAAGATAATTATTGTCATCGGTCACTCCACAAGTAGTTATTCTTTCAGGATGCTCAGGATCCTCAAATACAACTTTATCCTTTTTGATTTGATCTCCTAACTTATGATAATACACTTTGGGGTTCTTATTTTCCCCCTTAAGTTCATCACCTTTTTTAGGTTCATCGAAACGGGTATAGAAGAACCCGTCATTAAACCAGGAAATACCGGAAAACTTGACCCATTTAATATGGTCGTCTAGCATCTTGCCTGTCTCAATTTCTTTAACATATATTTCTCTCCAGTCGGAACCTCCGCGCGACACCGTGTATCCAAGATATTTGCCATCCTCAGAAACACTAAGTGATCCCAGCGATACTGTTCCATCTTCGGAAAGCTTATTGGGGTCAATCAGAATCTTCTCCTCCCCATCTGCTCCTTTTTTGTAATAATAGATAGATTGGTTTTGAAGTCCATCGTTTTTGGCATATACCAGCAAACCCGATTTATGGGAAGGGGTTCCCATCTTGGCATAATTCCAAATTTTAGTCAGCCGGTCCTCGATAGCATTTTTAAAAGGTATTTTTCCAAGAAATGAATCCGTGACCTTATTTTGTTCCACCACCCAATTCCTCGTTTCTTCAGACATATCGTCTTCTAACCATCTATAAGGATCAGGCACTTCTGTCCCGAAGTAAACATCTGTTGTATCTACTTTTTTAGTTTCAGGATAAGTTAGTTTTTCCATTGTTGGCGTTGAGTTACAAGCTATCATTGACATGCCAATAGCCAAACATGTGAGTTTGTTGATTAAATTAGGGTTCATAAAGTTATTTTTTGGCGAGCTTTAAATCTGACCGAAAGCAATATTCTCCGACCCTGCAATAGCTCAGGTTTTATTATATTTATTCACACCATAACACGGTTTAAAAGATTTGGTTCGATTTGCGCATTTTTCCTTCTTTATACTTACCCGCAAACCATCCAATCATTACACCTAACAACCAGCCTAAAATTATTCCACCTTTTAAAGAATCAGGCCGAAACAATAACCCCCAAGCACCCCCAACACCAAGTCCAATAGCCATTCCGACAACAGTATATACAGACAACACCAAGCCCCTGGGTCGGATAGAGTGCTGCGACTTTAAATGATGTAGAATTTCCTCAACCAAGTTATCAAAATCGATAGAATACCTGTTCCCATCATTGAAAAACTCATCGAGATGTTCCGTTGATTCTTGCAGCTTTTGCCAATAAATTTTACATTCCGGGCATTTTACTGATTTTACGGAAAGCAGTTTGCCTAAACGTGGCAAAACTTCAAAATTGGAGAAAACACCTTGAATTTTTGGGATTCTGGTCGCTTTTTCTTCCAAAGTATCCATCCATTGGTCGTATGGTAATAAGTCGTTCATATAAGTCGGCGTTCAATAGTCATTTGTTATTGGTTTTCGATTCTACGCATTGTGCTGTTAAGTATGTACTATACATTTAACAATATTATTGGCATTCAAACAACCAAGTGCTAAAATAACCTTAATTGTGGGCAATAAAAAAAGGCCTTGCGGCCTTTTTTATACGATGAGTAATAAATAATTTACTCTGTTCTTTTCGGCTTACGCTCGGGACGCGGTAATAATACCTTACGCGAAAGCTTTAGCTTACCTGATCGTTGGTCTACTTCAATCAGTTTTACTTCCACCTCTTCGCCTTCTTTAAGCACGTCCTCCACTTTTTCAAGACGTTTCCACTCAATTTCTGAAATGTGAAGCAAACCTTCTTTACCTGGAATAATTTCAACAAACGCACCAAAAGGAACAATTGACTTGATCTTACCTTTATATACCTCACCTACTTCGGGCACAGCTACGATAGCTTTAATTTTGCCCATAGCGGCATTAATGGCATCAGCATTGTTTGCAGACACACTTACTTTACCGGTATCTCCTTCTTCTTCGATAGTAATGGTTGACTCGGTGGTTGCTTGAATTTCCTGAATAATTTTTCCTCCCGGTCCGATTACAGCACCAATCATATCTTTAGGAATGATGATGGTTTCCATACGTGGAGCATGAGGTTTAAGATCAGCACGAGGCTCATCCATAGTCTCCATGATCTTATCCATAATGTGTAAACGCCCGTCTCTAGCTTGTAAAAGTGCTTTTTCCAACACTTCGTATGAAAGACCGTCCACTTTAATATCCATTTGAGTAGCCGTAATACCATCCCTGGTACCAGTTACCTTAAAGTCCATATCACCCAAATGATCCTCATCACCCAAGATATCAGACAGAACGGCAAAGTTTTTATCCTTATCCGTAATCAATCCCATCGCGATACCTGTTACGGGCTTTTTGATAGGCACACCAGCATCCATCAAAGCTAACGTTCCGGCACAAACTGTAGCCATAGATGATGAACCATTAGACTCTAAAATATCCGACATGATACGAACAGTATAAGGATAATCATCCGGTAACATATTTTTAAGTGCCCTGAATGCCAGGTTACCGTGACCAATCTCGCGACGACTTGTTCCTCTGGAAGCCCTTGCATCTCCTGTTGAAAAAGGAGGGAAATTATAGTGCAATAAGAAACGCTCTGCCGTTTTGTTCAGCACATCGTCAATAATCTTTTCATCTAATTTGGTACCTAAAGTAACGGTTGATAACGACTGTGTTTCACCACGTGTAAAGATGGCTGATCCGTGCGGTCCCGGAAGGTAATCCACCTCACTCCAGATAGGACGAATTTCATCCGTTTTACGCCCGTCTAAACGAACTCTTTCATCAAGAATACATCGACGTACCGCCTCTTTTTCAACGTCATGATAGTATTTTCCGATTAGTTCGGTTGGAATATCTCCCTCTTCCACATCGGCATAATTTGTTGCTACATACTCATCTTTGATAGCCGCAAATTTATCCGCACGCTCGTGTTTCGGAAGACCGGCTTTTGCTACTTCGTACACTTTGTCGTAGGTTGCAGTTTTAATGTGCTCCATTAGGTCGGCGTCATTTTCCTCGTGATTGTACTCACGTTTTTCAGTCTTCCCAACTTCTTCCATCAGCTCAATCTGAGCCTTACACTGAACTTTGATCGCTTCGTGAGCCACTTTCATAGCTTCGAGCATATCTTGCTCCGAAACTTCTTCCATCTCTCCCTCAACCATCAAAATGTTTTCCATGGTTGCACCTACTACAAGTTCCATATCTGCCTCTTCCATTTGCGAACGAGTCGGGTTAATAACCAACTCTCCGTTTACACGAGCCACACGCACTTCGGAAATAGGTCCGTTAAATGGAACATCTGATACGGCAAGGGCAGCTGAAGCAGCTAACCCTGCTAACGCATCTGGCAAATCTTCTTTATCACCTGAAAGCAGGTTGATTGTCACAAATGTCTCAGCATGGTAATCATCCGGAAACAATGGACGTAAAGCCCTATCCACCAAACGACACACCAATATTTCATTATCTGAAGGACGAGCCTCCCTTTTCATAAAACCACCCGGGAAACGGCCAATGGCCGAAAATTTCTCTCTGTACTCAACAGATAAGGGCATAAAATCAACACCTGGAGCTGCATCTTTGGCAGACACTACAGTAGCCAATAAATAAGTGTTGTTCATTTTAACAACGACCGAACCGTCAGCTTGTTTAGCTAATTTTCCGGTTTCAATGGTAATGGACCTTCCATCACCCAGATCAATCTTTTTTTCAATTGGAGTAATCATACTTTTTTCTTTATCTCTTTTTGTCGCCCCAAATATATGCAATCTGATTATATTATAATGAGATAAGGTAATTTATTTTTAATCGAAAACTATCATTACGAAATCCCTCAGGAGCAATCCGATTATAACCTCACCAACAATTGGGTCATCAAAATGATGTATGTCTGCTGCCATTCAAATTTTAACATAATTTCTGGCAACCGGTTCCACCCAACTAATCTTGTGCTATCAGCGGGGTTTTCTTTTTTCGGAAAATGTTTCAAGGAGTACTTTTCCGGACTTATTAAGAAAACAGGTCACACCATGTAATAACCACTTCACATCCTGATATTTCATAAAAGCATGTGTATATGCGGAATCGAGTATGATTAAACCCGCAATATGCATTAGAAATTCTATTACACATTGAAATTACTTTAAAACAAGACACTTCGTTGCATCACTTCAACTCACCAGAGCGGTGCTCCCAAAAGTAATCGGGACAAGTTATGCCTCGTTTCAGTAATGCCTTGTTTTATTGTACTTGCAATGCACATGACGAACCTCCAATACATAATCCGGGTTTAATCACTTTTTAAGGCACAAAAAAAAGCAACCCATTTTGGATTGCCTTTTGTTTTTTTAGCCGAGACTGAGATTACTTACGTAATCCTAATTCTTTAATTAAAGTACGATAACCTTCGATATCCTTAGCCTTCAAATAATCCAAAAGGCTACGACGCTTACCTACTAACTTAACCAAAGCATGCTCTGTGCTATAATCTTTTTTATTAACCTTTAAATGTTCGGTTAAGTGAGCGATACGGTAGGTAAATAATGCTATCTGGCCTTCTGTTGAACCAGTATCAGTATTCGACTTTCCGTACTTCTCAAAGATCTCTTGCTTCTTTTCAGCTGTCAAGTACATAAAGTATATATTTAAAAAATTTGCGGTGCAAAGATAATCAATAAATTACAAGTTACAAGAACTAAAACAAAATAAATTCAAAAGTCATTTACCCTCCAGTATTAGCAACTTCTTCGCAACCTAAAATTAGCACAAGGATTTCTCGGGCTATCACAGATTTTCACAGTCTGGTTTACAGTAAAGTTTCTGCACGGAAAAACAATTAAACCTACTTTAACTTGCGTAACCTGCGGACAGAATAGGAATACAAACAGCAAAGCAGTTAATAATAGCGTCGTTATCTTACATGTTAAACTTATAGTTGGTTAAGTTGGCAGGAATATCTATTTTTAATGCAAATTTTTCGGGAATAAAACAATCTATGCGTTCTTTTCGCTTTCAACTATATTTAATTATACTGACCACTTTCTTGTTCTCCATACAAACAACTATGGGGCAGCAGGAGTTGCTTCGGGCTAAATACAACGAAGCAATCAACTTGGTTAATCACTATGGCCAGAATAGCTATTATAATTTCAAATCACATGGTGTTGCTGAAATTAACAATAAAGGAATCAATGGTTTCATTTTTGACCTTCAGCTCAATGAAGACTCTACCCGGATAGAAGTTCTTCATAAAAACAAAGCATTGACCCTTGACTTTAGATTAGTTTGCGATTCATTGTTTAAATACTGCCAGCAAGATACGCTAAATGTAATAACCCTGTTTTTCGACTATAATTTCAACGCCAACATCCTTGTTGACTCATTAAAATCACATCCAATTAATAAATGCATCTGGGAAGGGGATTTTAATACCGGATGGCCTACGATAGGCAATCTTGTTGCGGACAATAAACAGATTGTTTGCTTTGCATACACACCCTCAAAATCGCTTTCTCCTTTCATTAACTATCTATGGTCATATGCTGCTAACCCATGCGATTCGAAAGAAATAGAACCGAAGCTTAACGGAGAATTCTGCAAAGGAACCATACATAACAAATTACTGTATTTAACCAGTTACCAAACCTTTACCAACAAACCATCAACCATCAACCACAGAGGAAGGGTGGACACCAACCAGGATCCTTTTTTTATTTCGCACGCTTTAAACACGTGGAAAAACACAGGCAAAGCCATCACTTTCTTAGTTTACAAAGATTACAACAAGAACTATCGTGGCCTTAAGGGCCACTTGCTAACCCAACGTACCATTTCAGGAACGATTTCATATAACAGAAAACCGTTGGACAAGGTATTTTGGCAGGGCGATTTTTATGCTGTTACTTATGGTGAATATAATTTCCCGGCTACCTTAAGCGAGGTAGTTAAGCTGCGCCCCGAATGTCCCGGGTTTAAATTTGTACCTGAGGAAATTCTTATTGAAGGAATTTCAAAAGACGTTACACAAAATTTTATCGCTATACCTCTTGCTCTTAACAATAAGATGAGTGCCTACTATCCTTTCAATGAAGAAATAAGTGATGAGGGCCCTAATCAGTTCGAGCTGGAGAACAACGGCTGTAAAATTGTAAGTGATGGCAAGCGAAACCATGTACTGGAATTAGATGGCCAATCTTATATGACCATTGCCAAAGCGAACGAACTGGGCATTTCAGATTCAGACTTTACTGTAAGTGCCTGGATTAAATTAGCCAGAAACAATACGCCGGGACGACGCGATTTCTCCATATTGGGAACCCAGGAAAATTATTATAGAGGTGGACTCCATCTACAGTCCCGCGACAACAGACCTTATTTCGGTTTCTTTTCTAACGACTTATGGGGAAACACTAAATTTGTGCCAGGCAGATGGTACCATGTGGTTTGGAGGTATACCAAATACAACCAGGAACAAGCCATTTTTGTAGATGGCAAAGAAGACGTTTCTTCTCTCAATCACCCACCGTTTGTCAGTAACTCCAATATATATATTGGTCGCTCCATTAGCCAGGATAACCTTTTCGAAGGAAAAATTGACGATTTAATCATCTGGAACAGGGCACTTGGTGAAGAAGAAATTTGGAATATATATCAGGATGTTTCATACATTAACAACAGCTCTATTCTTGATTATCTTATTAGAAATAAATTTTGGATCGGGGCCTTATTATTTATCACGGTAGCTTTTTTACTATTGATATTACGAAAAAAAAATAATATACCTTACCAAAGCAGCGTGATCAAAAATATCGAGATAAAACATAAAATACCCCATAAAAATGCAATTTATTTGTTTGGCGATTTTCAGATTTTAGATAAAAACGGAATAGATATCACCCATTGTTTCACCCCACGCCTGAAGCAAATATTCATCTACCTGCTTATTTACAGCAAGGAAAAACCTCATGGCATTTCATCTGATGAGTTTATTGTTAGGATATGGCCAAATTTCGACCGCAAAAAAGCCATAAACAACAGAGGGGTTTCCATTAGCAAACTGCGCAGGGTGCTGGAAGCCATGGATAAAATAAACATCACGTGTCATCAGGAGAGATGGCAGCTTGAAATGTCAAAGAATGTTTATTGTGATTATTACGCATGTACAAATAAGCTTGAAAGCAATCTGTTTAACAACCATCAAACCCTTAACGATTTTTTGAGCACTGTGCAACGCGGGGCCTTCCTACAGGACAGTAAAGAAAGTACTTTTGATGATATCAAAGGAAAATTTTCTAACAAGATCATAGACGTTCTTACACGCTTATTGTCGGACTTTGACATTAACCAAAACCCGGAGATTGTGGTTAAAATTGCCAACCGAATTTTGAAAACCGACGACCTGAACGAGGATGCATTAAAATACAAGATCAAAGCATTATTTATCCTACGCCAAAATAACGAAGCCCGATTTTTATTCAAATCCTACAAAGATCGTTACAAGGAAATTTACAACGAGGAATTATCTATCTCTTTCGAAGAATTGATACATTAATTTGATTTGTGAGTTATTAAATATTGATGGCCTTTGGAAATCACCGATTATGGATCATCTGCCAACCTTTTTTGCTCATATTTTAATCTATTAATCAATCCGTTACGCCATTTAAAAATGGATTACCCCCTCTTATATCATCAAAACACCCCTCCTCTCTATTTTATTATAAAATGCTACAATCTGCTTTGTTAATCGGCATTTATCATTTCTGTAAAAATAATTTTACATTTATTTACAACCCACACATACAACTGATATTCTTATATATAAGTGATATATTAATATCATATTAATATAATTTTAACATGTATAAAATACCGTTTTAATACATGAATAAGGCTGTAACATTTACTTTAATGCTCATTATCAAAATCACGAAAAAGAAAACTAGGCACGCTATGGCAAAAAAATCTTGGATAAAGAGACAATTCCAAAAATTCTACATTATATTTTTACTGGGCATTATTACAGCTATTATTTTAAGTTACTCAGGCGGAGAAGTAGTTGAGTTTACATCTACCGATCAATATTGCTTCTCGTGTCACGTACATGATCATGCCGAGGAATCGTGGCGATTATCTGCCCATGTAGACAACAAGTCTGGAGTTATTGTGCATTGCGTAGATTGTCATCTGCCACCGAAAGGACATGGACATTTAATGGCAAAGGCAAAACATGGAGCCAAAGATGCTTATGGCATGATGTTCAAAGATTCTGCAGATTATAAATGGGAATCAAAAAGAACAAAGGAAAAAGCCAATAAATTTGTTTACGAGGAGTCTTGTTTAAAATGTCACTCAAATTTATTCCCCTCCGATTTATCCGTGAAAGGTGAAGATTCGCATTTATATTATGAATCTAAGAAAGATGAGATGACCTGTCTGAATTGTCATATGTACACTGGTCATTACAACCCTAATGCCCTGCATGCGCATAACGTCGATTTTGGAATAAGCGATAGCGCAAAAGAAATATTTACGGAAGCCTTCCATGTAAGCGAGTTCAAAAACTTTACCGAAAAAATACCGGGCACCAGTGTTTCCTTCGATATGGTTGCTGTTCCGGGAGGTGAGTTTTTGATAGGGAGTAACAAGAAAGAAGATTTCAGGCGTGATGACGAAGGTCCTCAGAGAAAAGTTAAAGTGAATAAGTTTTTTATGGGGAAAATAGAAGTTTCGTGGGAAGAGTACCTGGCTTTCTTTCATGCAACTGCCTCAGAAGGTCGCAAGGAAACGGTTAAAGAAGAGGAGCATTCCGAATCGGAAGTGGATGCTATCTCCGGTGCAACACCACCATGGGGAGCTCCGGACCAAGGCTGGGGCAAAGGTCAACGACCCGCTATCACCATGAGTCATCATGCAGCTGTAACTTACTGTAGATGGTTGTCACAAGTAACAGGTAAAAAATATCGCCTACCAACCGAAGCCGAATGGGAATATGCCGCACGTGGAGGCACAAAAACTTCCTATTTCTTTGAAGGTGAACCCTCAGATTATTCTAAAAAAGGAACCTGGAACAAAATATTTGGGGTTGATACCGCTATTATTGCATCCAATGCCATTTTTGATGCAAACAGTGAAGGAAAAACACAAGAGCCTTCTGCGGTAGCAGCCAATCCGTTCGGACTAAAAAACATGTCGGGTAATGTGTACGAATTCTGTTCCGATTATTATCATCCACAAGCTTATGCTCAGTATAAAGAAGAGTTGGTGGTTGATCCCAAAGGTCCGGCTAAAGGACGAGAACATGTTGTACGTGGAGGATCTTTTAAATCGGATGCCAGCGAACTAAGAAGTGCAGCTCGTCGACATACTGAAACAAAAAAGTGGTTACAGACCGATCCACAAATGCCTAAAAGTATTTGGTGGTACTCCGACTGTATTGATGTTGGCTTCAGGGTAGTTTGTGAAGCAGATATAGTTGAATAGTAATTGGTCAGTAGTCAATGGTCATAAGTTGTTAGTATCAATTAATAAAAAACATAAGGCTGAAAGCCTTGGCGATACTTGGGGCATCGCCCCAAGGTCTAAAAAAGGGTATACCGACGCATTACAAAACGAATTTGATATACAAAAACTTTACGTCGGAAATTAGACAAAAAAAGAAAAATCAGAGATCATGAAAAATAAGGAATCCAGAAGAAGTTTTTTAAGGAAATCGACAGCTGCAACAGTCATTGGGGCAGCAGGTCTTTCATCCGTTTTATCGTCTTGTGGCGGTAAATCAAACGAAGAATTAGGTTTACCTCCTTTGTTGGACAGAGCTCCCAAAGGTAAAAAGCTTAAAGCCGGTTTAGTAGGATGTGGCCATAGGGGAACCGGAGCTTTGCTTAACTTTTTAAGTACAGGGCCTGGTGTGGAAGTTGGTGCTTTGGCAGATGTTTTTGAAGATAAGGTACAGGCCTGCAAGGCCAGGCTTAAAAAATATAAATTAGAAGTGCCTGAAGAAAATTGTTTTGTGGGATTGGATGCTTACGAAAAACTGATCAAAACCGATGTTGATGTGGTTTTATTGGTTACTCCACCTCATTTCCGTCCTCAGCATTTCAAAACGGCAGTTGAGCACAACAAGCATGTTTTCCTGGAGAAACCTGTTGCCGTAGATCCTGTTGGCATACGTTCTGTTATCGCGACCGGAAAAAAAGCCAAAGTAAAAGGATTAAATGTAGTTACCGGAACTCAACGCCGTCATCAGCGCGATTATATCGCCACATACAAGCAAGTTGCTAACGGCGCTATCGGAGATATTGTTGGTGCAAAAGCATTCTGGAACCAGGAACATGTATGGTTCCGCAGAAGACAGGAAGGTTGGACTGACATGGAATATATGCTCCGCAACTGGAATAATTTCTGCTGGTTATGTGGCGATCATATTCTGGATACGCACATTCACAACATCGACATCATCAACTGGTTTACAGGTAAGCATCCGATCAGTGCTGTTGGGTATGGAGGTCGGCATCGAAGGGTAACCGGTGATCAGTACGACTTTTTTAGCATCGATTTTGACTATGGTAATGGATTGTTCTCTCATAGCATGAGTCGTCAGATCGATAACTGTGCTAATGCAACCGGTGAGGTAATTGTAGGCACAAAAGGTTATACCAATTGCAAAAACACCATTTACAATCATGATGGAAGCATAAAATGGCAATATGAATATCCCAAAGACAAAGAGGGAAAATCGACCAACGTTGTTAAGATTCCTCCATATATCCAGGAACACATCCACTTGGTTACCGCTATCCGAACTAATAAATATGTTAACGAGGCAGAGCAAACTGCCTTATCGAATTTAACGGCTATCATGGGACGTGAATCTGCCTATACAGGTAAAAAAATTACCTGGGAAGAAATCATGAAGTCTGAAATGCGCCTTGGTCCTAAAGAATACCATATGGGTGATGTAGATATGGAATTTCCCGTGCCCGTGCCTGGTACAGCAATCAAATCGTAATAAAAAAAGAATCAAATTGATATTTTGTATTGGTTATAGGGGCGGTTCTTTTTCGTGTGGATTAACGAATCGTTCCCTTCAAAAAAACAGGTTGTCAAATTTTACATAAAAGAATATCCTTTAAAAATCATACACTACCATGAAAGATAAATCTCAAAGTCGTAGAAGTTTCTTAAAAAAGAGTGCTGCCGCAGTTGTTGGCGCAACTGTATTTCCCTCTATCATACCTGCATCTGCATTAGGCCGAGGTGGCTTCATTGCCCCGAGCGACCGCATGCAAATGGCACTTATTGGGTCAGGAGGTATGGGCCGCGCTAACATGAAGAACCTGCTTAATCTTAAGAACAAGCAGGTTGAAATAGTTGCTCTATGCGATGTGGACACCAAGCAAATTGCCAATGCGCAAAAAATAATTAAAGATATACGCGGTAAATCAGATGCCCGTGAATATGGTGACTTTAGAGATTTACTTGAAACTGAAAGTATGGACGCTGCCATTCTTGCCCTGCCCGACCATTGGCACAGTGTTATGGCTACTCATGTTGCCAATAAAGGCATTCATATCTATGGTGAAAAACCTCTTGCGCGCACCATAAAAGAAGGAAGAGCTATAGTAGATGCTGTGCAAAAAAACAATATCACCTGGCAGACCGGAAGTTGGCAAAGATCTGTATCAAATTTCCATAAGGCAGCCGAGTTGGTTCGAAATGGTGTTATAGGTAAGGTAAACCATGTAGAAGTTGGGTTGCCCGACGGAAAAGCATCCATAGGAACCCCTGCTGTTCAAACTCCTCCAGAAAGTGTGAATTTTGATATGTGGTTAGGACCTGCTCCTAAAGTACCATTCCGCGGTGTTTTACATTTTCATTGGAGATGGATTATGGACTACTCTGGCGGTCAATTAACAGATTGGGCTGGACATCATATTGATATTGCTCACTGGGGATTGGGTTATGACGATAAAGCACCTATTGAGGTGGAAGGAAAAGGAGTTTATCCTATTGAGGGAATCTACGACGTTCCTACCGCATACGACTTTACTTGTAAATATGATACCGGAGTTACCGTTCGTGTAGCCAATGCAAGTGCCTACCCTAACAGGAAAGGTCAGGGAACAGATATTAAGCATAAAAGATGGGGAATGGGTACCGTTTGGTATGGCGACAAAGGCTGGATTCACGTAGATAGAAGTGG
Source organism: Saccharicrinis sp. GN24d3 (assembly GCF_052400645.1). Lineage (NCBI taxonomy): Bacteria > Pseudomonadati > Bacteroidota > Bacteroidia > Marinilabiliales > Marinilabiliaceae > Saccharicrinis > Saccharicrinis sp. GN24d3. Next base: position 23,697 of record NZ_JBQTGI010000037.1, on the reverse strand, counting down.
CATATGGGCCAGCGAACAAAGCTTTTTGGACACACCAACTTCTGAAATTAAAGCGCCTATTTACAAAAGCGATAACCACTGGCAAAACTTTATCGATTGTATCAAATCAGGTAAAGAAACCATTACCCCTGCACATGTAGCGCATAATTCAATAAGCGTTGGGCTATTAGGCGAAATTGCTATGCTTACCAATGAGAAACTTAGGTGGGATGGTAAAACCGAACGATTCACAAACAGTGAAAGAGCAAACCGTTTGTTAAGTCGTCCTTTCCGTGCGCCATGGCAACTTGCTCAATAAGTAATCCGTTTAAAGTTGAAAGTTATAAAGTCTTAAAAATGAAAAACTATTTTAAATCACCCATATATATAATATTACTTGGCTTCATCGTGGCATTTAGTTCATGTGGAACAAAAAAGTACGACGCGTTAATTGTAACCGGACAAAGTAATAAATCGCACAATTGGAAAGCATCCCATGTAGCTGTTAAGCAAATCATCGAAAACACCGAACTGTTTACTGTGGATGTGGCAATAAGTCCGGAACAAGGAGCTGATATGTCAACTTTTAATCCTGATTTTAAATCATATGATGTAGTTATAGTTGATTATGATGGAGATTCCTGGTCGGATGCCACTAAAGCAAATTTTGAACACTATGTTAAAAATGGCGGTGGTTTGGTGGTATTCCATGGTACCAACAATAGTTTCCCCGAATGGAAAGAGTTTAATAAAATGACGGCTCTTGGCGGATGGAAAGGCAGAACGGAAAAAGATGGCCCTTACGTACGTTGGGAAAATGGTAAAATTGTAAAAGATAATACTCCCGGAAAAGGAGGAACACACGGAAAAAAGAATCCGTTTGTGATTGACACCCGAATGCCTGAACATCCTATCATGAAAGGTTTGCCATTAAAAAGCATGCATACTACAGATGAATTGTATGGTAAATTAAGAGGTCCTGCTGAAAATATGACTGTTTTAGCCACTGCTTATTCAAACCCTAAAACACGGGGAACCGGAAAACATGAGCCGGTTTTGTTCACCGTGGATTATGGCAAAGGACGTATCTTTCATAACGTGTTAGGCCATGTAGGCAAAGATGAAGAAATGATTGCCTACAAAAGCGCCTACTTTATTTATGCCATGCAAAGAGGAACCGAGTGGGCGGCTGCAGGACAGGTTACCCAAGCTACTCCTGAGGACCTTCCAAACCAAAGCACTCCTTTAGTGTTACCTGCATACAAAGGCTTCACGCTCGATGGCCTTTTTAAGAATGCCAGAAAATACGAAGTTGGTAAAACCAAAAGGTACTTAAACCTAATCCTTCAGCGCATTAAAAACCATAGCAATGATGCTGAATACCTGGCCGAAATAGAAGGTAAAATGATCGAGTTATTAAGCACTGACGATTGTACTCCTGATGCAAAGAACTTTATCTGCAAAGAAATCAGCTGGATCGGCTCTCAAAAATCCTTAGCTGCTTTGGAAGCTTTATCAAATCAACCTGAGACAGCTGACATGGCCAAATTCGCCATTGAACGCTTAACTTCACAAAACTAAATGGTTATGAAAAACTTACAATTAATCGCAATATTGACTATTCTTATGATATCCACATCCAACATAAAGGCAGACAAATGGGATCTAGCCTGTCAGGCCTGGACTTTTAATAGGTTCACCTTAACCGAGACCTTGGAAGAGATGGAAAAGCTGGGTATCAAATACATTGAAATGTTTCCTAATCAAAAAATTGCTGCCGACGATAATCGTACCACTCATTTTAGTATGCCTGACAAGCAAATAGCTGAATTAAAGGCTATGCTTAAAAAACACAGTATAAAAGTAAAGAGTTACGGCGTAATTTCTCCCAAAAAGGAAAAAGAATGGAAGCAATTATTTGAATTCGCAAAAAAAATGGGAATCAAAACTATTGTTTCTGAGCCCGTTCAGGAACTGCTTCCAATGATTGATGGTTTATGCATGGAATACAAAATCAGAGTGGCCATTCATAATCACCCTGATCCAACGCGTTATTGGAACCCTGAAATTGTGTTAAAAGCACTGGAGGGACGAAGCAAATACATGGGAGCCTGTACGGACGTTGGTCACTGGACCCGTTCAGGCCTAGATGCAACAGAATGCCTTAAAAAACTGGAAGGACGTGTTTTTGAAATTCATATGAAAGATGTGAACAGAACAGACAAAGAAGGTCACGCTGTAGTTTGGGGCGAGGGGGTTATAGACTGGACAAAAGTTTTTGGTGAGTTAAAACGTCAAAAATTCAAAGGTAAATTTGTTATAGAACACGAATATAACTGGGAAAAACCAGTTCCTGACTTAAAGAAGAACGTCGCATTTTTTAATGCCAAAACAAAGTAGTCAGTCAGCAGTTGGCCGTCAGCATTACCTGAGACACTAGATAAGAGACTACATGCCATTTTAAAAAAACTATAAAAACCACTTCGTGATTTAAAGATGAATAACCCCGGGTTTTTAACCCGGGGTTATTCAACAAATTAAAATCGACACACCGCTAAGTTCATTTATTATACAAATTCAGTTTACGTCAAATATTAGATAAAGTCCCTCAATTAGGGCTAATTAATACCATCATAAAATCTACATACCAATGAAATTAAAGTCACTTACACTATCGCTTATATTTTTAGGAGGGATTTCTTCATTTGCACAAAACAAAGAAGAAATAAAACCCCAAGACACCGAAGACTGGAGCCGAAAACCTGAAGTAGTTACACCAGGCAAAAAGTCAATAGCCCCTTCAGATGCCATCGTTCTGTTTGACGGTAAAGATTTGAATCAATGGAAAAAACAGGGCAGTAACGAGCCTGCCGGATGGAAAGTAAAAGGAAAAGCAATGCATGTAGTTCCTAAAAGTGGAGGTATTGAAACCAAACAGAAGTTTGGTGACTGTCAGTTGCATATTGAGTGGATGTCACCGAAAAAAGATGTTAAGGCCGGAAAAAAAGGACAAGGATGTGGCAATAGTGGTATATTTTTAATGGACAGATACGAAGTGCAAGTATTGAATTCTTTTGAGAACGAAACCTATTACAACGGTATGGCTTCAAGTATTTACAAGCAACATATTCCTTTGGTTAATGCTACTTTAAAACCAGGCGAATGGCAAAGCTATGACATTATATTTACGGCACCTAAGTTTAATGCCGACAAAACACTAAAATCGCCAGCATATGTAACTGTCATTCTTAATGGTGTATTGGTTCAAAACCATGTTGAGATAAAAGGTCCTACTGTTTTCAAAGGGTATCCGTCGTACAGCTACCATGAGGCGAAAGCGCCCATTGCGCTTCAAGACCACACTAACGAGGTAAGTTACCGCAACATCTGGATTAGAGAACTATAAGTCTTTGCTATGAAAAGTATTTCGAGAAGAAACTTTCTGCGTACCTCAGGTGGGATCGCTGCTGGCACTTTGATCATTCCTAATTTTATCAGCTGTTCGGCCAACAGTACCGTGAACGTTGCCGTTGTTGGGGTTGGTGGTCGCGGAATGGACAACTGGACCAGCATGATTGGTGTTTGGAAGGACAAAAGAAGAATCAGACTGGGGTTGGATAAGGACGAGCCCAAACAACCATATCCACATGTCAGAATTGTAGCCATGTGCGATGTGGATGACAGGGCGGCAGCCAAAGCTTATGAACTGATTCCGCAAGCTCGCAAGTATAAAGATTTTAGAGTGATGATGGATGAAATGCATAAAGACATTGATGCCGTTATCGTCTCTACTCCCGACCATACGCACTTTGCAGCTACCATGGCAGCCATGCAAATGGGGAAACATGTATACGTTGAAAAACCTTTGGCCCATGATATTTGGCAACTAAGAACACTTAAAAAAGCAGCCGATTATTATGGTGTTGTCACACAGCTTGGCAACCAGGGACATGCTTCCGATGGAATCCGAAATATTAAAGAATGGTACGACCAAGGCATGCTTGGAGATATAAAAGAAGTACACGCCTGGTTTAGTGGACCGGACTTTAGCAGCATATATTTTAAAAAACCAGCCAACTACCCTCCAATTCAGCAAACTATACCGGATGGACTAGACTGGGAATTATGGCAAGGCCCGGTAAAAGCAAGAGGGTACAGCCCTGAATATTTACCTCGTTTATGGAGGTCCTACTACGACCTTGGAACAGGAATGCTAGGTGATTGGGGCTGCCATACATTGGATGCCCCGTACTGGTCTCTTGACCTGTGTTCTCCTGACGTTGTTGAACCGGAACAAATAGAACGCAATTCCCGAATGCCCAGTCAGTTTATCACGGATAAATCCATTTTACGTTTCGAATTCCCAAAACGGGGAAACAAACCTCCTGTAACACTCAAATGGTACGATGGTGGCTTAAAACCAGAAAACAGGCCTGAATGGTTACGTAAGCAACTTCCCGGATCGGGAATGATTATGGTAGGCGACAAAATGTCTGCAATGACAGGAGGAAAACCATGGGATGCACACTTAATCATGCCCAATAATGAGTGGAAAGATTTTAAGGAGAACGGTTGGGAAAAATCTATTCGCAGAATTCCCAGGGAAAGTCCGCACGATGAATTTATTGATGCTATCAGGGGCTACGGACCCAAACCAGGTTCCAGCTTTGCGTATGGAGCCGATTTAACAGAGACTGTGCTGCTTGGTGCCATGGCACAACGCTTTAATAAACGGGTTGAATTTGACACAGCCAACATGAAAGTAACTAATCATGCAGAGTTAAATAATTTCATCAAAGAACCGGCTAGAAAAGGATGGCAGTACGGCGAGGAGTTATGGTAATAAATTGTTATTTGTCTTTATAAAATAAACATGAAGAATATATCTCGGAGAAATTTCCTGAAAAATACGGGTGCTGCTACTGTTGGAGCCATGGTGCTACCCAATTTAATGAGCTGTTCCAGAAACGGCATTGTCAATGTAGCCATAGTAGGAGTTAATGGAAGAGGCAAGGGCAACTGGTTAGGTATGATTACCGAATCGTACGATAGAAAAACTAACGAGCGAACGCTCAATCCTCATGTCAGGATAGTAGCCTTATGCGATGTAAACAAAGAAAATCTGGCCCAAACAAGCGAAAAGTTACCTGGGGCAAAAACCTTTCAGGACTTTAGGGTAATGCTGGATACAATGCACCGGGATATTGATGCGGTGGTAGTTTCCACACCCGACCACACACACTTTGCCATAACAATGGCGGCCATGGAAATGGGCAAACATGTCTATGTTGAGAAACCGCTTGCGCATAATGTTTGGCAATTGCGTACCTTAAAAAAAGCAGCTAAGTATTATAATGTGGTAAACCAACTGGGAAATCAAGGGCATTCAACAGATGGTATCCGAGATATTAAGGAATGGTACGACCTGGGAATTCTTGGAGAAGTAAAAGAAGTACACGCCTGGTTTCATGGACCCGATTTTATTACCGGTTCGTTTAGAAAACCACAAAAGCACCCTCCTGTCGGCCAGCCCATCCCCGAACATATGGATTGGGATTTATGGCTGGGACCTGCAAAAGAAAGGGCGTATAATTCTATTTATGCCCCACGGTTTTGGCGAGGATGGTATGAACTGGGCAACGGAGAGTTAGGTGATTGGGCCTGCCATACTTTAGATGCTCCCTACTGGGCTTTAGATTTAGGTTCTCCTTCAGTAATTGAGCCGGAACATGCCAAGTTGAGCATGCTGCCCCATCAATATGTAACCGATGAGTCCATCCTTCGTTTTGAATTCCCTCAAAGGGGCCATAAACCTCCAGTAACCATGCGCTGGTACGAAGGTGGTATGCTACCAGTGTTAAAGCCGGAATGGAACATTCCTAAACTAAACAAAACAGGAGGACTGATAATGGTTGGCGAAAAAATGACTTTAATGACTACAACGCCACGCCCAAACAATCCGGTTTTAATGATGCCTGGTGGCGAATGGGAAGCTTTTAAGAAGAAAGGTTGGGAACAAACTATCCCTCGTGTTCCGGAACAAAATCAATATAAAGAATTTATCAATGCCATTAGAGGTGCAGGTCCAATGCCAGGTTCCGACTTTGAGTATGGAGGAGGATTAACCGAAATGGCACTTATGGGAGTTATGGCACAGCGATTTAATAGACGAATCGAATTTGATGCTGCTAACATGAAAGTAACCAACCATCCCGAGTTAAATGCTTTTATAAAAGAAGAAGTACGACCGGGTTGGCAATATGGAGAAAAACTCTGGAAGTAAATTAGTTAACGGTCACTAGTCATTGGTAATTGTAATAAATTAATAACACGCTGCGTCCGTGTGTCTCAGTGTTCATCAAACATCTAAATAGAATGAAAAATATATCAAGAAGAAATTTCCTACGAACTTCAGGCGCTGTAGCCGCTGGAGCTATTGTTCTGCCCAACCTGGTTAGCTGTACTAAAAAAAATGGTATCGTTAACCTTGCCATCGTTGGTGTTGGTGGTAGAGGTTCCGGTAACTGGAAGGGACTTATTACTGAATCTTACAACAAACAAACTAAAGAGAGGGTTCTGAATCCTAATGTGAGAGTGGTTGCTTTATGCGATGTGGATGCCAACATCCTAGCTGGAGTAAGCAAGACATTCCCTGAAGCAAAGACCTTTAAAGATTTTAGGGTAATGCTGGATAATATGCACAAGGATATAGATGCGGTGATTGTTTCTACGCCCGACCATACCCACTTTGCCGTTACCATGGCAGCCATGGAATTGGGCAAACATGTTTATGTTGAGAAGCCATTGGCTCATAACATATGGCAATTACGTACACTTGTTAAAGCGGCAAAACATTATGGTGTTATCAACCAATTAGGTAATCAGGGACATGCTTCCGATGGAATCAGAAACGTTAAGGAGTGGTATGATTCAGGTATCCTGGGTGAGGTAAAAGAAGTACATGCCTGGTTTAACGGACCGGATTTCAAAGGAAATTACTTTGTTAAGCCCGATGCTTACCCTCCAACCAGTCAACCTGTGCCAGAAGGGTTGGATTGGGATTTATGGTTAGGACCAGCAAAAGAAAGACCTTTCAACAAGTGTTATGTACCTCGCAGATGGAGAGGCTTTTATGAATTAGGCAATGCTGAACTAGGAGATTGGGCTTGTCATACGTTAGACGCTCCTTATTGGTCCTTGGAACTAGGCTCACCTAATGTAGTGGAACCAATACTATCAGTGCGCAACGAGGGAATGCCTGACAAAATAGTGACCGATTCATCTGTTCTTAAATTCGAATTTGGCCAGCGAGGAAATAAAGCGCCTGTTACTTTAAACTGGTACGAGGGAGGTGAAAAGCCGGAAAACAGACCTGAATGGCTGACCAAAGAATTAGGCGGTAACGGAATGATTATGGTGGGTGAAAAAATGTCGGTAATGACAGGAGGTCGCCCAAATGATGCCAGACTTATCATGCCTAAGGAAGAATGGCAAGCCTTTAAGAAAAAAGGATGGGAACAAAGCATACCTCGTATACCCGAGCAAAATCAGTACAAAGAATTTATTAATGCAATCAGGGGCGAAGGCCCAATGCCTGGATCTACTTTTGAATATGGTGCCGGATTAACTGAAATGGCGCTTGTAGGGGTAATGGCTCAACGTTTCGATAAACGTATTGAATTCGATGCCAAGAATATGAAGGTAACCAACCATCCTGAATTAAATGCCTATATTAAGGAGCCCGTTAGAAAAGGTTGGGCATATGGCGAAAACCTTTGGGGATAGCGCAACACAGTTGCTAGTACCAAGTTAAAAGTTATAAGTTATAAATCAGTATTAAGTATTAAGGCATAACCTGTCCCGTATAAGCGGGAAGGATAAGGACTATTCAATTTTTAGAGCATGAAAAAGTCTTTTGTCTTTTATCTAATGTCTTTAAAGAACAAATCAATGAGCAGAAAAGTCACACTATTTACCGGTCAATGGGCCGATTTGGATTTTGAAACCATTTGCCAAAAGGCTAAAAGCTTTGGCTACGACGGGCTGGAACTAGCATGCTGGGGAAACCATTTCGAAGTAGATAAAGCCGACCAGGCCTACTGCGAAGAAAAACTGGCTATTCTTAAAAAATACGATTTAGAAGTTTACGCCATATCTACCCACCTTGTTGGTCAGGCGGTTTGCGACCGAATAGATGAGCGCCACAAAGCTATTCTGCCCGATTATATATACGGTGACGGTGAACCTGAAGGAGTTCGTCAAAGAGCCGCTGCCGAAGTCATCAAGACGGCCGAAGCTGCCAAAAGGTTAGGCGTAAAAATTGTCAACGGATTTACCGGAAGTTCTATCTGGCATTTGTTATACTCCTTCCCTCCTGCTTCGCAAGAAATGATAAACGCAGGTTTTAAGGATTTCGCCGACCGTTGGACTCCTATCATGGATGAATTCCAGAAACTGGGAATTAAGTTTGGGCTAGAGGTGCATCCTACCGAGATAGCTTTTGATATTGCTTCTGCCGAAAGAGCATTAAAAGCTATCAATTACCATCCTTGTTTTGGATTTAACTATGATCCAAGTCATTTAGGCTACCAAGGTGTTGATTATGTAAAATTCATCGATAAGTTTGCCAAGCAGATCGTACACGTTCATATGAAAGATGCCGGCTGGAGCGATGTTCCAGTTGAAGCAGGCGTATTTGGTGGACACACTGATTTTGGTGATGCCCGTCGTTTCTGGGATTTCAGAAGTATGGGACGAGGTAACATTAACTTTGAGAAAATCATTAGAGCCTTAAATCGCATCGAATATTCAGGTCCTCTCTCTGTTGAATGGGAAGATGGCGCTATGGATCGCGAGCAAGGAGCTAAGGAGTCGTGTGCTTTTGTTAAGCAAGTTGACTTTACACCTTCTAATTTGGCTTTTGATGCAGCTTTCGACAAAGAAAATCAATAGTCGGGATTACAAAATAAGCCAATAACTGCGTTATGCTTGTCTGTGAAATACTCATTTACACAAGTTAAACTGCGTTTTCACAGACTGCACAAGCCTTGTTCTTGACTTCTTTTATTAATCCCTGTTTATATCATAGTTAATAAAACTCAGAGACATTGAATATTACTCACTGGCACTAAGTTTTAGCCAAAGGTTGGGGAGTGAAACAAACTTATTCAAACACCTCCTAAAAACGCGGTGCTAATTAGTTTAATCTAGAAAATATGGAAAAATCTATTCACAAATCAAGACTATTTATTGGGAGTTGCCTGGCCTTGCTGGTAACTTCGTTAACTTTTGCCATGAGGGCAAAAATAGAGGAAGTTTTTGGCCCGGTTAGCAATGGCGGAATTTTCGGACTAAGCAAAGAATCTATAGGCTGGGCATTTGGTCCCGCCTTTTGGGGTTTTACGGTAGCCATGGTAGCCGGTGGATTCCTGATTGACATCGTTAAAACCAAGTCGGTAGTATGGGCTGCTTTTGTCTTGCATTTTGTGGGCGCCATTGCTTTTATCTTAGCTAAGGATAAGGAAACCCTTTTTATAGCTAATATTTTTATTGGACTAGGAAATGGTTGTGTAGAAGCTGCTTTCAACCCATTAATCGCCACCATCTTCCCTAACAACAAAACAACCATGCTGAACCGTTTTCACGTTTGGTTTCCTGGCGGAATCGTAATTGGTAGCTTGTTAGCATTCTTTATGATGGACACGCTGGAAATTGGCTGGCAAATATACATTGGCGTTTTATTTTTACCGCTAGCCATTTATGGGGCATTATTCTTCGGACAAAAAATACCTGAGACAGAACGCGTTTCAAGTGGTGTTACCTACAAAGGTATGTTAGATGCAACTGGAGCTCCCGTAACCATAATTGCCTCCATGACTTTGATGTTATTATTAGCAATTAATATTGTAAAATTTACTGAAGGATGGATGTACTTGGCCGTAGTAGGTGCCATCGTAGTTGTTTCTGCCATTGAAGCTTTAATGATACGCAAAACAAGTATGATTTTCCCCATCATGTTTACCTTTATGTTGCTGACTGCTTCTACGGAGTTAGTAACTACACAATGGGTTAACGCACTATTATCCCAAGCCGGTGTAAGTCCAATGTTAATGCTAGCATTGATTACCGGAATTATGGCGGTAGGCCGCTTTTTTGCCGGAGGACTTGTACATCGCCTAAATCCAGTGGGAGTTTTATTACTATCGTCTGTTTTTTCAGCCATTGGAATTTATGCCTTAAGTGCAGTTGAATCTCCGATGATGGTAATTATTTCTTCTGTAGTATTTGCTATTGGTGTTACCTATTTTTGGCCAACTATGCTAGGTTTTATTGCTGAATATATACCCAAAAGTGGTGCTTTAGGATTATCACTATTAGGTGGTGCAGGAATGGTTTCCGTAGCTATGTTTTTGCCTGTAATGGGACGTATCATGGAAGAACATAACGAAAAAGTGGCCTTACAAAGTATAGGAGCATTACCAGTTATCTTAATGGTAGGTTTCGTCATCTTATATTCTGTTTATAGAAAAAGAAAACCCGAAAGTATTTAGTCAGCATTTAGCTGTAAACAGTTAAAAACAGAGCTGACTACTATCGTTTCGGCGCTTCCCTTTACTCCTGAGAGTAAGCGCCTACCGAATGCAAGTTCGCGAGAAAGTACCACACCAAAGGTGTGGAGAAGGGGATTTTTAGCTTATAATTCACAAATACCTTTAGTTATCAGGTTCATAATAAATTTAAATGAAAACATCATCGTTCATAAACTTTCTCACTCTCTTATATTGTTGTTTTGCGATTACACTAACCGTATCAGCAAAATCAGGAAGATCTGATAAACCCAATGTTATCATTATTTTTACCGATGAACTTGGATATGGTGATATTGGTTGCTTTGGAGCAAAAGGCTACCAAACACCTGCCATTGATAAAATGGCCGAGCAACCCCATGGAAACAAGGACACAACCAAAGCGGTGCAACTGTTCAACCTAAAAAAGGACCCGAACGAGATAATTAATTTAGCTAATCAATATCCCGAAAAGGTAACAGAAAGGGCTAAACGATTGAAAGAAGAGTATGGAAAAATTATTCAGACAACTAGATAAGAGATAAGAGACACTAAACCAAGTCGTTTAGGGTCTATTATCTATTATCTCAAAATTTAAAAAACATGCAAAAAATAAAATTAGGAATGATAGGTGGCGGATTGGGCGCTTTTATCGGTGATACCCACAGAAGAGCTGCCCGCATCAGTAACCAATTTGAACTGGTTGGTGGCGTATTTAATGTGAATTATGAAAAAGCTAAGCAATTTGCAGAACAGGATGCTATTTCCTTAGATCGTACTTATCCTGATGTGGATACCATGATTGAAAAAGAAAAAGCATTACCGCAAGAAGAACGCATTCAGGCTGTTTCTATCGTAACACCTAACTTTTTGCATTATCCATTTGCAAAAAAATTATTAGAAAATGGTTTTCATGTGATATGCGAAAAGCCTATGACCATGACTGTGGAAGAAGCTGATGATCTTAGATCGCTTGTGGAAAAAACAGGTTTAACCTTTGTTTTAACGCATACTTACACCGGTTATCCAATGGTTCGTCAGATGCGCGAATTTATTAAAGAAGGAAAACTTGGGCAGATTCAGCGTGTGGATGCACAATACTACCAAGGCTGGGTTAACGGAATCATGCATAGTGAAGATGCCGGTTTGGGTGTTTGGCGTTTCGACCCGAAGGTAGCCGGAATTTCAAGCTGCATGGGAGACATTGGTGTTCATGCATTTAACCTGATTGAGTACACTACGGGTAAAAAAATCACCAAAGTGCTAGCCGATTTAAACAATGTGGTTGACAAATCGCAATTAGATTTGGATGGAACGGTCATGTTACGTTTTGACGAACCATTTTTAGGATTGGTACGCGCCAGTCAAATGGCCACCGGAGAAGAAAACAACATTAGCATTGCTGTTTATGGATCTAAAGGAAGTTTAAAATGGAAACAGGAAGATCCTAATTATTTACATTTTATTCCTGCCGACCAGCCGCGTGTAGTATATAAACCGGGTAATCCGTACAATACAAAATTCGCAGAAAACAGCCACACCATGCCATTTGGTCACCCCGAAGGGATTTACGAAGCATTTGCCAACTTGTATGCAGGAGCAGCTAAATCTATTCGAGGTGAAGAAATTCATGATGGCGAATTTACAACGGTTGATGATGGCGTTAGAGGGATGAAGTTCATCAAAAACGTGGTAGAATCGAACAAGGAAGGTAACGTTTGGAAGGAACTTTAAAAAAGTTCTCAGTACGCAGTCAACAGTAAGCAATAAAAGCTCTTCCCCTTATCCTTGAGGATAAGGGGAACTACCACACCCAAAGTGTGGGGATGGGGATAAAAAAACCGATAATCTTTCGTCTCATGTCTATTATCTATTATTATGATATCAATAGTAATACCCATATATAACGAAGAATCACTGATTGGTGAGTTGTTGAAGCGCACAGTGGCTTCCCTTGAACAAACCGAACAGGACTTTGAGATATTGTTTGTTGATGATGGTTCAACCGACAATAGTTTGGGATTGTTATTGCAAGCTCAGAAAAATGATGCCCGAATCAAAATGATTTCCCTGTCGCGGAATTTTGGCCATCAGGCAGCCTACACAGCCGGAATTGATTATGCTCAGGGGGATTATATGACATTGATGGACGGAGATTTGCAAGATCCACCAGAGCTGATTCCCGAAATGTTCAAGCTATTGTCCGCAGGTGATTTTGACATTGTTAATGGCTATAGAAAAAGTAAAACTTCAAATAAACCTAAAGGGTTATTTAGCTGGTTGTTTCATAAATCTTTCGGTAAACTATCCAGCCTGGAAGATGTGGAGCATATTGGCAATTTCTCCATGATGAATAAATCGGCCATTGCAGCATTACGGTCATTAAAAGAAAAAACCAGATACCTGCCAGGTCTGCGTCATTTTATAGGTTTTAGAAACACAACCATTAGCTACAAGCGGGACGAACGTGAATCAGGCGATTCCATGAGTACTCAAAAGCTATTTGCACTGGCTTTTGATGCTATCTTCTCCTTCTCGAAACTGCCCATTAAGTTTTGCCTTATCATGGGTATTATCGGAATCGTCACTTCATTTTTAGCAGGCATATATATTTTGCTATCTAAAATACTGGAGCTATCTCCATTAGGATGGTCATCAACCCTAACCAGTATTTTCTTCTTAGGATCAATACAGCTTATGTTCTTGGGAATATTGGGTGAGTATGTATTCCGCATTTATAGGGAATCGCAGAACAGACCCATCTATTTTGTGCGAGAGTTTTATTCAAAACAAGTAAAGAATAAGGACAATGAAATGGTTTAAGGATACAAGACATATACTATTTTCGTTGTTGGCTGTATTACTTGTACTTATGCCAATTTTAAGCCTGGATGCAGGAATATCCGGCGATGAAGAAGTGCATCTGAAACAAGCTGAATTTGTGATTAAATACTATGCCAGTTTCGGCCAGGATAAAGCTGCACTCAACACACCCGTCACTAATTTAAAATATTACGGACAATCATTTGATAACCTAACCACCTTATGGGCCCAGTTATTGGGGATAGAAGATATTTATACTTTCCGCCATATTTGCAATTCGCTTGTTGGTTGGCTTTGTATTTTGTTTGCTGCCTTAATTGCCGTTCATCTTAGCGGATATAGAGCGGCTATTTTCACGGTGCTTCTTCTGGCCGCTTCTCCACGGTTTATTGGGCATTCGCTAAATAACCTAAAAGATATTCCTTTTGCCTTAGGTTATGTTGCTTCTATCTTTTTTACGATGAAGGTGATATCTGACCTTAAAAATATAAAACTTAAATATGCCGTTGGCCTGATTTTATCTATGGCCTTAACATTGAGCATCAGGCCTGGTGGACTACTGGTATTCTGCTATTTTGTATTGTTTGCCGCCATTGCTTACTTTATAGGTATTAAATCCGAAAATAATGATAAACCACGTTTTTTAATCTTCTTGCTTACCTTTGTCCTCATTGTTGTATCATCCTATTTTATTGGTTTATTATTTTGGCCTTATGCGCTTGAGAACCCCATCATCAATCCAATTATTTCTATGAAGATGATGTCGGATTACCCGGTAAGGCTTCGTCAATTGTTTGAAGGGGTAGTTTTTTGGAGCGATCAACTACCATGGTATTATTTAATTAAGTATGTTACCATTACTATTCCCATAGTAATATTACCACTTACGCTTATTTATGTTATCTGCATTTTTAATAAAAAACAGTCGCCCATACCGTTTCTTAAAAAAATCCTGCTATTATTTGTGATCATTTTCCCCTTTGGGTTTACCATCGTTGCCGATTCAAATGTGTATGGGGCTTGGCGTCATTTATTGTTTACCTATCCCCCTCTGGTAATTGTAGCAGCAATAGGCTTATCAAACATCATGATTCCTATTAAAATGAAAATTGTTAAAAACGGGATAATTATAGTTTTTATGCTGACCTTATTGCCGTCAACATCTTTTATTATTAGGAATCATCCTTTAGAATATACTTACTTTAATAAGTTAGCCGGCGATTATAATAATGTAGCCAACAACTACGAATTAGATTATTATTACCACAGTGTTAGGGAGGCTTCTCTCTGGTTAAAGAATCATATTGAAAAAAATGATGCGAATAAGGTAAAGATCGCTTCCAATTATGGTATCAGTGATTATTTTAAGAAAAGCGATAAGGCAATATCATTTGCCTACACCCCATATTATTCAAGAGGAAATACAGATTGGGATTATGGAATTTTTTACCGTACCACCATTGCACCTTCTCAAACCAGTCAGAAATTATGGCCACCGACCGGCACGCTGAAATGCATCAATACAGAAGGAATAGCGGTTTGTGTTATCGTTAAAAGACAAACACACGATGATTATTTGGGCAAACTGGCCTACGAAAATGAAGACTATACGCAAGCAGTTTCATATTTGAGTATGGCTACCCAAATAGATCCCGGAAACGAAATTGCCTGGATCAATTTGGGTAAATCATATTTGAAATTGTCGAAATACAACAAAGCAAAAGAAGCTTTCTCGCAATGCTTAAACATGATACCGGATTATGAACCCAGCATGTATTATTTGGCGCAGATAGAAATACTAACTGGTAAACCGGAAAAAGCAGAGAACTTTTATAAGCAGATATTAAAAAATAACAGTAAGAGTTATAAAACTTATTTGGCTTATGCGCAATTAAAAGAAAGCTTAAACGAAAAATTAAATGCCATCGAATTATTGGATCAATGCTTAAAGCTTAATCCAAATTACAAACTGGCCATTGACATGAAAAAAGAAATTAAAAACGAGATAACCGAAACAAATTAAACAATTATATAAATTTACAATTTAAAATTTACGATTATGAAAAAATTAGTTTTTAGACTATTGTTTGTGTGTTTTTTAGCCACAGGATTAGGCGGTGGAGCTGCTGTTTTTGCTCAAGATCATGATGCCGTAACGGATTCTTTATCTATTGACGATATGGCGCCTGTATTGTATGATGAAGATGCTTACGAAGAAGAAGAGAAGGGCTCAAATGGTGTAATTATCGGTATTGTTATCGCCGTAGTGGCCATCGGCGGAATCGGTTTTGTTGCCTTGAAGAAAAAGAAATAGTCGTGCGACGACAGCGAATTATTTATTTACAGCTCCTAAATGGTGCGACGACAGCGAATAATTATTTATAGCTCCCCCTTACGATAGGGAGCGGATTATTTATTTACAGCTCCCCCATGCGATGGGGTACGGAATTTTTATTTACAGTTCCAAATTTGATAGGGAGCGAATTTTATTTGGGGTGCGACTTAAAGTCGTGCCCCGTATTCTGTAGTGCTGTTTTGGGTTACTCAAGCAAAACTAATTTCTATCCAAATCCCATATTTGTTGAATTTTAATTGTACTTTCGGCCATTCAACAACTTCCGGGGTGGGTGCACTGATGCTCATGCAGGCGCACACTTATGATATGACATTAGAAACAAATCTTAAAAACATCCAGACAATAGCCATTCAAAAAAGAGAGAGCAATCGATCTTTTAGTATTTTTCTTGAAAAACAGGATTCAGAAAAAGTGGATGCCATCGTTTATAGGCTCAACAAAGATATTACTCCTCAAATAGATTGTACAGCTTGTGGCAATTGTTGCTTAAACCTCAGACCAGTGGCATCGGAGGAAGTACTGCGTCAGTTTGTTGATGCTGATAAGATCGAGGAAGTTAAATACGCAATGTGCATTCAATGTAAACATGTAAAAGACAAGAAATGCACCAAATATCTGGAAAGGCCTGAAGAATGCCGTTTATATCCATACATGGACAGAGCCCAATTTGTTTCAAGAATAGTTGGCATACTCCAGAACTATGAAATATGTCCCATTGTTTTTAATATTTGCGAGCATTTAAAAATAGAGTTAGGTTGGGATAATGATTAATATTGTTTTACAATTTGATTCCAAAAGATCTATAAACTATCTTTATATGCCTGAAAATAACAGCTATATTATTGGTTTAGCATTGAAGCAGACTCTCGGTGCCAGATAAAAAATGTCTCCTTTTATCGGAGTAGCTATTGCACGGGATTTAAACAACGGAATAGCCAGGTTTTCTTTTGCGCTAGGATTAAATTTAAACAGAAAACAACCAACTAATATCAATAATTAATCGATAACTTTATAGCTAAAACAAGTCACTTCTGCTTTATGGGAACAAGTAAAACAAACGAACTAATAGAAATATTCGCCGGCTCATCCATAGAAGCCGGAATTGTTAAAAGTTTATTACACGATGCTGAGATAGAAGCATTTTTAAAAGATGAATTCATGGGTACCATTGCCCCTTGGCATACTTCTCCAGGTGGTGTAGCATCTGTTAAAGTGGTAATATCTAGCTTAGATTTTGAAAGCGCGAAAATAGTAATGGAAGAGTATCTTAAAAATCAAAATACCGGCGAGTAATTATTCCTTTTTATAGGACTCCTGCTATGGTATGAATTCCGGGTGTGGTGTAAGTGTAATAAAGTCCCAACCAGTTCTTTTCATTCTCTAAATGTACTTCCTCCTCCTGTGATTGATTATCAACAAACAAATCTATCATGCGTACTTCATTGTCCGGGCCACTGACCTGTTCCAAAGAAATTGGAAAAAGATGTGTTTGATCCCTGTTTTGTCCTTGTATGAATTTCATACCTATAAGATACAAAACAACAGCTTCTTCTTCTAGCTTTATGCGCAGTAGTTATGAACCGTTATCAACAGGAGGTCTGGTTTTTAGACAGTCTGACGGTGGCGGTATGAAACGTTGCGCATTTTGAAACACAACCTTATCAGCCCGCTAAGCCGTTGATTAAATGTTATTTCGTTTAAATATAGCACTATCCGCGCAATGTTTTATGACCGCGTGTTATGTGCTTTTTTTACTACCTAACTTTTTCAAAGAAAATATTTTTTGCCCGGCTACTTGAAACATTGAAACCTTCAACTTTTCCTGAATTATCTCTTTGAAAATTAATTTCCCGAAAAGAACCTTTATTGCCAATAAAATAATCAGCCATTACAGCTTTTAACCTAAAATTACCCAGCCTTTGGTGATTTGCATGTAGAATATTTTCTTTGATATAAAAATTATAATATGCATCCAATTCAGGACTGAAATAGTATCCGGTAAATTCTTCTAAAGAATTCATGTTATAATTTGCAGGAATGTATTTGTTAAATAAAATAACATATCCATCATCTAACGTTACTGTCATTTGATTAGAACTAAAGGAAACAGACGTATATTCAGCTGTTTGCATTTCAAATTCATTTTCTCCAACAGGAATTAGTGCAGTATTATCATTATTAGGTCGCATATAATACAAAGTATCGTCTAAAATCGCAATTTGTCTTGAATAATTATCCTTGTCATTCCAAAAATAACCTTCTAAAGATACAAGTTCCTTTGTGTTTTTTTGAATTGGCTTTTTATGTGAAAGAATCTTTTTAACATCAGATATACCTTTTTCTTGTAAAAAGTATTCTTGTAAACAAATGTCTGTCAATTGTCTTACAATTTTACCACCATTAATGTCAGAACGATTAATAGCTATTATAATGCTGATGTTTTGTTCAGGAAATCTACCTAAATATGCTTGATAGCTGGCGTCCATACCGCTATGTTCAATTCTAGCTAAACCTTTATAAGTATTTACAAATTGACCAAGTGCATAACCAAAGGAATTACCGCTATTTAGCTTTCCTAAAGTGTTCATTTTTTGAAAGATACTTTCATTTCCAATTGTTTTCTTTGTAAAGTTAATTGTCCACTTACTCAAATCTTCAATAGTTGTGGATAGATTTGTTGCTCCTACACTTGTATTGTTAAAAATATCTTCTACAAATTGTTCATCTCTTTTGTAATAAGAATTTGCCTTATTATTAATTACGAAACCTTCTTTATCAATAAATTGTGTATTGTACATTCCTAAAGGTATAAAGATGTTTTCTTTCATATATTCAGCAAATGATTTCTCAGAAACCCGTGCAACTATTTCAGCTAAAAGAGTATAACCAGAATTACAATACATAAATTCTTCATTGGGTGTAAAATTTAACGATTGTTGTTTGTAAATAAGGTCAAGAACTTGATTATTACTAATCATATCATCTAATCTCCATCCAGCAAGCCTTAAGAGATTCCATTGGTCTTTTATTCCACTTGTATGATTAAGAAGGTTTCTTATAGTTATATTATTATTAAATTCATTCATTTCAGGAATGTACTTTCTTACATTATCATCTAATGAAAGTTTCTCTTCAGCTTCCAACAACAAAATTGCAAAAGCAGTAAATTGTTTTGAAACTGATGCTACATGGAAGGTAGTTTTATTGGTTATAGGAATTTGATGCTCCAGGTTTGCAAGTCCATATTCTTTTTGAATTACTAATTCGTTTTGATTTACAATTCCAATAGCTATTCCCGGATTATCCAAATTATAATCCTTAAACAGATTGTCAATTTCCCCGCTTATTCGAGTTATATTAAATTCATTTTCGAGGCTTTCCTGAGATTGAAGGTCAGTTGTAAATATTAGTATGTAAAAACATATTATTAAAAGTTTATAGAGATAATTCATTTTACAGTTTTTAAATTCATGATTATATAAACAAATCTAATTGGGATAAGGTTTTAAATTGCACACAACGGCTCGAATATGCGGAGGTTGGTATTTCGAAGATATTAGTTGACAAACCATTACTGTTTTGAGTAAATGTATAAAAGCAAAATTACCCTACATCCCCAACTTGCGTATATTTATTGTTAGCACCTAGGCATTTCAAAGTACCATTCCTTAATATATAGCACTTGAAATTATCGATTTTGGCAGCTCATCGTGTTGAAAAAACAGATGATTTGCATATAGATAACTAAAATATTGGCTCAATCACAAAAGTAAACTTCATTGGCTCAGGGACAATAAGATATGGTTGATATGGGACTGTTCCCCAACTAGTATCACCACCAACTCCCATTTGACGATAATCAATGTTAATGTTGGTATGGTTTTGCTCTTTAATATCTATTGTATGCTTATTTAGGGTACTCGGTTCGAAATCTTCGTTCGTAAAATGATTGATATTGAACCCAAGATTGCTCTTGCTGTAAAACTTCAAACCTTGGTTTTCTGCATTTCTAACTTCCATCCAGCGGGTGTCTGTTCTGTAGCCATTTTCTTGGGGTCGGATGTATGGGGTGTAAAAGTCACCCACTGGCGACTCATATATTCCGATAAATGCTGAGGTGTTTCTATCCGGATAGTTTTCATGCGGTCCTCTACCGTAATATTTGACTTGATCAAACTCCCTCAAAATTTGGAGATTCATTCCCATTCTGGGTAAAAAGGGTACGGAGCTTACACGTTCGAACACATATTTAACCATGATTTTGCCGCTTCCATGAATTGTGTAATTGATATGGAAGTTGGTCATTTTAGGATTGTTTTTAAGGACACTAATGGATACTTGACCACCCTCCATTTCTTGCCAAGAAACAGATTTAGTTTCCAGTTTAGTTTCTACATCTTTCCATATTTCACAACTCTTTTCTAAACCAGCTCCCAAATCATTGTCAATAGGTGCTCTCCAAGTGTTGAGGGTAAGAGGAGTTTTAAGCCAATTTTGCTTTTTATGTTCTAAGGATATTAGTTGCCCCTTCTTTTTGTCAAAAGTGATCTTAATATTGTTTTCGCAGCTCAATACGATGTAATCTTCGGTATCTTTTACGCTAATGTCTGAAGACTTGACAACAGGATTTTCTATTGAAGCTGCGTTAGGAATTAACAATTGCTCTGAAGCTACCATATGCCCCTTTTTAAGGACGCCCTCCTGTGCTAATGTGTTTATATAGAAATTGATGACGTATTCTGACCCAGGTTTAAGCTTTGGCATTGACTCTTGCAAGACTAAGGTGGTAGTTTCTTGTGGACTACAGCTAAGCTCAGTTGTCCCTTGCTTGATGCTTTGTCCATTTTCTAGTATCTCCCAAGATAAATCAAAGGCAGATAAATTGGTAAAGAAGTTCTCATTATAGATGTCAAAAGACCATTCGTTCCAATTGTTGGCTGATATATGTATGTTTTGGTACTGTTTTTTTACCTCCCAAAGAGCAGGTTGGATTGACCTATCTGGATAGACAATACCATTTAAGCAAAAAGCACCATCATTTCTTACGCCCTCAGGTTCAAAATCACCACCATAACCCCAATATTCAACTCCATTTTCGTCTGTCTTTGTTATTCCTTGGTCTACCCAATCCCAAATGAAACCACCTTGGACTCTCGGTTCTGACCTGACGAAGTCCCATAATTCTTTGAGGTTTCCTGTACTATTTCCCATTGAATGTGCATACTCTACCCAGATAAAGGGTCGGTTTGGATTATTTGGCAAGTGACTCAGCTTAACTTCTTCAATCGGTGCATACATATAACCGATGATGTCGGTATGTCTAATGTGATCAAATTCAGGATCAACTTCAGCACGGTCATAGGAAACCACTCTTGTATCATCCATTTTCTTGAGCCAATTATATGCATCTATAAACGGTAAGCCAGTACCGGCTTCATTACCCATTGACCAAGTAATTATAGATGGATGATTTTTATCTCTATAGAAAAGTCTTTGGATGCGATCTACCATTGCATCGTGAAAACTAGGATCTCTGGAAACTTGGTTAACAATCCAGCCATAACCGTGCGATTCAATATTAGCTTCATCTATTACATAAAGTCCGTACTGGTTACAGAGTTTATACCAATATGGGTCATTGGGGTAGTGAGAAGTACGAACAGCATTGATGTTGAATTCCTTCATCAATTTAATATCTTTAAGCATCATTTCTTTAGTCGTAACATGTCCTAATTTTGGATCATGTTCGTGGCGATTGACACCTTTAAGCAATATAGCTTGTCCATTGACGAGTAATTGGCCCTCTTTCAATTCAACAGTTCTAAAACCGATTTGATGAGAGGTGCATTCTTGAAGCTCATCCTTGTTATCGTACAAGGAAATAAGCAATGTATATAGGTTTGGTTTTTCGGCTGACCATGCTTTTACATTTGGAATACTATGTTGGAAGTTTATTGTAGATGTTGATCTGGCGGCTATCGGACTTTCTTTGATAGAATTATGAATTACCTGCTCTCCATCCAAAAGTTTAATTTCGACCTTCTTTATACCCTCTGTTTGAGAATTATTCTTGAGTGAAACTGACACGTCTAATTCACCATTTATGTAGCTGGCATCTAAGGTTGATTTTGCGAAGAAGTCTTGGATCATAAATTCTGGTCGGGCATGTAGAAAGACATCTCTTTCGATTCCTGCCAACCTCCAGAAATCTATATCTTCGAGATAACTGGCATCTGTATACTGGTAAACCTCTATACTTACGTCGTTGATGCCTGTCTTAAGATATCTGGTGATATTGAATTCAGCGGGCAATTTGCTGCCTTGGCTGTAGCCTACTTTCTCACCATTTACCCACAGATAAAAGGCAGATTTTACTGCTCCAAAATGGATAAATACTTCCTTATTTTTCCAATCAATAGGTATTTCAAAAGACTTCTTGTATTGACCTACAGGGTTGTAGTCATGTGGTACAAACGGTTTGTTCAAAGGGAAGGGATAAGTGATGTTAGCATAGAGTGGAAAGCCGAATCCATTCATTTGCCAGTTGGAAGGAACAGTAATAGTTTTCCAATCCTTTAAATCAAACTCATTTTTAAAAAACTCCAAGTTTCTTTCATCGGCATTTTTACTCCAGTTAAATGACCACTCACCATTGAGAGATTGGTAGTATGGTGTTTTTAAACTGTCTTCGATAGCTGCTGCTGCATTATTGTAGGAAATAAAATATGCATGTGCCTCTTCTTTATTAATACCAAATGTTTCTGGATTTTCCCAATCAAGAGCCTGCTGAGCCTGCAATAATGGGCTGAAACAAAGTGCAATAATAACCGCTATATAAATCGATTTCATAATGTCAATAATCTTAGAATTAATAATGGATGAAGATACTATTTAAACTAAATTCTATAAAAAAATCTTATTAAATGAATTTTCATCGATGCATTTTGCTTGGTGCCAACGTCAGTCTGTCTAAAAACTAAAAGCAACTGATTTTTTGTTGCTTTACAGGCTATTTTTTAGCTTGTTTTAGGCCGTTCTATTTACGAATTGAAAATAATGATAATAATTTGTTTTGATAAGTAAATGGCTTAAAATATCCAAAAACAATCGATATATAACTTTTTGAGGCATTAACACAAAGGCAATGCTTCGCAGGTATTTTACCAGTTGGTCTTTTCCAATTATATTGATAATTCTGCGTAGGTTATAGGCATTCATTATCAGACCAAGGTCTGCTTCGGCCCGATCAATATATTTCTTTGTAATAATGTAATTGAACCCCCATTGCCGTTTGATGGTACCATAGGGGTGTTCTACAATGGCCTGTCGCCGCTTATAATAATTTTCATTTCCCCTTACTCTTTCTTTGTTAAGTTCGATGAGCTCTTGGTACCCGCTCCGCTGAATTGCCTTGCCATACTTGGCCTTACTGCATTGATCCTTTACTTGGCAGCACAAACAAGCTTTGGTTGTATAGCGCTTAAATTGGTAGGTCTTTGCCTGGTGTACATTACCGGTTGTGACCAGCTTTTGTTGCTCAGGGCAGATGTAACAGTCACTGGTTTTATTGTATTTAAAGTGTTCGACATTATATGCCGGATTTGGAGCTTGGGCAGCTACAGTGGGAATGGCTACAATGGTTTTTATCCCCAGTAAATTGGCGGTATCGAATTCAGAACCGGTATGATAGCCTTTGTCGTACAGTGCCGTAAATTGATTGTTCCCTAGTATACTTTTGGCCCTTTGTAACATATTGCCCATGGCCTTGCTGTCGTTAACATTGGTCACTTTGTAATCAATCGGTATATTATTTTGTGCATCAACCGTGGTTTGAACATTGTAGGCCACCTCGGTGATGTTGTTGCGGGTGATCATGTGACGGCTGTCGGGGTCGGACGTGGAAATCTGTGACTGCCCCGATTCTTTCAGCCTGTCTTCAAGGTCGTGGTATGCTTCCTTTCTGCTTTGCTGTTT
>NZ_JBQTGI010000036.1:0-40853 GCF_052400645.1 Saccharicrinis sp. GN24d3 | reverse complement strand
GAGCTTCTTTTATCTTATCTGTATCCATGACATTTTTTTTAAAGATACAAAATAAAACGCTATTTTAAACTATAGCCATTTAAAACTTTGTATTAGTTTCTGTCTACAAAAATAACAAATAATTACAATTTTACTTAGGGTATTCAGCTTTGAAACGTACTTACTAATATAGGAGAATAGAAAAAGGCTTATTTAGAATGAATGTTTTGAAATTATAAGTTAGTATTTTAATCACTTGAAAATAAGCATTCGTACTGTCTAACAATGTATAAATAGCACAATGGATAAAGATAAATTGCATAAATATGCATTTAATAAAATCTCAGACAAATCAGAGATTGAAGAAATTGTTAGTTGGATTGAAAGTTCACCAGAAAACCGTAAGGAGTTTAATAATATTAAAAATCTTTGGTCGTATACTGATTTTGGTAATTACAATGCAGGTGCATACGCCGAGGATAGCCCTAAAGAATTAGTGAGTAAGGCAAAGGTAATCGGACTGGAGCTTCTAAAATATGCTGCTGTTATTTTAATAAGCTTGGTTGTTGGGGGAGCTTTAATGTTTGTTTCGCAAAATATTTTTTGGTCTGAGTTAGCCTACAATGAGATAATTGTACCGTATGGGGAAAATGTAGAGGTTTTATTGCCCGATAAAACCCATGTTTGGTTGAGTGCAGGGAGTCATTTAGTTTATCCTTCTGTATTTAAGAAAGGCAGTAGAGATATTCAATTAACTGGAGAGGCGCTGTTCGATGTGCAACACAATCCCAAGCATCCATTTCATGTAATAACACCTAACCTCATTGTTGAAGTTTTAGGCACCACATTTAATGTAGATGCTTTTGAGGGTTCAAAATATGTGAATGTTACGCTTGTGAAAGGAAATGTAAATATTAAAAATAAGGATGGAAAGGTGTTGACCAATTTGAATCCGAATCAAAAAGCTTCATACAATATTTCCCAGAAGTCATTGAATATAAGAAAAACGGATATTAATTTTTACACATTATGGATGCAGGGGATTTATAGTATGGATGATGAAAATCTTGCTGATATAGCTTTAAGATTAGAACGATGGTATGATGTTAAATTTGTTTTTGATGATAAAGAGGTAGAAAATATCAAATTTTCTGGAGATATCCTTAAAAACAAACCTTTGGAACAAATACTAAATGTCTTTAAATATTCCTCTGGTATAGAATACCAGATAGTGTTACACAATGATAAACCTAACGAAATTCATTTAAAAATGCGATAAAAAAATAGACTGGGAAATATCGGTTTTATCTCCCAGTCTAATAATCAAGTAGAATTAATTCTTCGTGCAGAAGAGTATTATTAATCCTTTATGCTACAAACTTATGAAAAATTATTTAAACGGTGACAATCGTTATCGATTGTACAAAATTTCTAAAATTATGCGTATATCTATTTTCTTGTGGGCATTCGGTTTTTTCCAATGTTATGCAGCAATATCTTATGGGCAAGATGTCCTTGTAAGTATGCGTATGGAAAAGTCATCTGTAGTGGAAATTCTAAAGCAGATAGAGAAGAAAACCGATCTTCATTTTATATATAAAACTGAAGATATAGCACATGATAAGAACCTTGATGTAGATGTAAAGGAAAAACCCGTATTGGAAGTTTTAAATGAAATTCTTCCTAAGGCTAAATTAACTTATGAAATTTTTGATAAATATATTGCGATAAAGACAGTTACTGGGATGCAAAATCAACAGCAACAACAAAAAACCATCACCGGAACAGTAACTGATCAAAACGGTGAATCCCTGCCAGGAGTATCGGTAATTGTGAAGGGGACAGCCATAGGTGTATCTACTGATTTTGACGGGAATTATACATTGACAATACCTGATGATGCCAACGTTCTAGTATATTCTTTTATTGGTAAGATAAGCCAGGAAGTTTCACTCAAGGGACAATCAGTGATCAACGTGGTGTTAGAAGATGAAACTTTAGGAGTAGAAGAAGTTATTGTAACTGCACTGGGGATTAAGAAAGTTCAAAAGACCGTTGGTTATTCAGTTCAGGAAGTAAAAGGTGAGAATCTTGTTAAAGCGCCGGATATTAATCCCGTTAGTTCTCTAAGCGGGAAGGTTTCCGGACTTGTGATAGCCAACTCCAGTAATTTGTTTGGCGATCCCTCAATATTGCTTCGTGGAGTATCCCCTTTAATTGTAGTCGACGGGGTGCCTGTAGCCAGCGATACATGGAACTTAAGTCCCAATGACATTGAATCATACAGTGTATTGAAAGGCCCGGCAGCAGCAGCGCTATACGGTTCTTTAGGAAAGAACGGAGCTATACAGATATCCACAAAACGAGGCACCAGTGATGACCGCGGATTTTCCGTGGAGCTAAATTCCAGCACTATGTTTCAGCCCAGCTTTCTGGTGGTTCCCAAAACTCAGCATGAATATGGCCCCGGTGATGGTTATGCTTACGATTTCGGAAACAGATGGGATGGTCGCGAAGGCGTGAACTCTACTGATTACAATGTGTGGGGGCCCCGTTTTGAAGGGCAGTTGATCCGTCAGTATGACAGTCCTGTTGACCCTGTTACCGGTGAGCGGCAACCGACTCCCTGGTTGGCGAGAGGGGTTAATAATCTGGATAACTTTCTGGAAACCGGATTAATTACTAGTAATAATGTGGTAATATCCGGGCAAACTGACCGTAGCAATGTGCGTTTTTCGGCGACTGATACTTATCAGCAAGGGATAATCCCAAATACTGATCTGAATATTGCCATCTTCAACTTTTCAGGAAGCCTTGATTTGGGGGAGGAAAAACGCTACCGGCTAGAGACCAGTATCACCTTTAATAAACAGGATACAAAAAACTATCCATCGCTGGAATATAGCCCGCAAAGCCCTATCTATAATCTTATGATTTGGCAGGGTGCCGATTTTGATGTGCGAGAATTACGTGATTACTGGTATCCTGGTAAGGAAGGGTTCCAACAACGTAACGTGGAGTATACACAGTACAATAATCCCTATTTTGTGGCATACGAAAACCTGAAAGGCTATCATAAAGATGATATCTATGGATTTGTGGCATTGAATGCGAAGGTGACCGACGAACTGAACTTTCGCGTGCGTACCAGCGCCAGTAATTATACCACCAACAGATCGATGAAATGGCCTGTTTCGGGTAACTTCTATGGAGATAAAAACCAATTGGGAGCTTATGAGGAGTCCTATTTCAATTTCTTTGAAAGCAATAGCGATTTTATGACCAATTACCAAAGAAAACTCACTGATAACTTTTCGATCCAAGCCTCTATTGGCGGAAATCTGCGCTTGACAAAAACCAACCAGCTGGCTGCACAAACCAAAAATGGGTTGCTTGTGCCCGGATTGTATACATTGAGGAACTCAGTTGAGGCAATGTATCCAACCAACTATTCTACCTTAAAACAGGTTGCCAGTTTATATGGATATGTTGACCTGGAATATAAAAATATGCTCTACCTGAGCTTAACGGGTCGTACCGATAAATCATCGACCCTTCCGCGCAATAACAATCAATTCTTTTATCCGTCAGCTTCGCTAAGTGCGGTCATTTCAGAAATGGTTACTTTGCCAAGCTTTATCGCTTTTCTGAAATTGCGTACATCGTATGCAAAGGTTGGGGGCGACCTGGCCATATATAACCTTTCGCCAAGCTATTCAATAGCTGGGCCGGCATGGGATGGAAATTTGCCGTTTACTTATAGTGGCCAACAGTTTAATCCGCTCATCGAACCCGAATTCAGCACCAGCTCTGAGGTGGGTATGGATATCCGGTTTATGAAAGGGCGGCTTGGTCTTGATGTTGCCTATTACCGAAACATAGACGGTCCTCAGATATTTAACCTGAATGTACCTGAGTCGTCAGGTTATGAAACCCGGCAGGTGAACGGTCGTGAATACCTGCGAAAAGGTGTAGAGGTAACGCTGCGGGCAAATCCTGTTAAAAGCAAAGATATAAAGTGGGATGTTACCATGAACTGGTCTACCTCACAGCGGTTTCTGCATAAACTCTACGGAGATGAAACCCGTGAAGGGAATATTAAAGTGGGCGAACGTGTGGATCAGGTTTGGATCAGGGATTTTATGCGATCTGCCGATGGAGAGATCGTGTATGGCACTAATGGGTTACCTCAAAGAGATCCCATCTATAAATTCTTTGGCAACTACAACAACGATTGGATGGCCGGTATGAGCAATACTGTATCGTATAAAAACATGACCTTGAACTTTGCCATTGACGGCCGGGTTGGCGGCTTGATCTTCAATTACGTGGATTATCAGATGTGGAGATCCGGAACTCACCCTGAATCGGCCACAGAATACCGTTTTGCTGACTGGATTAACAGGGATACACCGGGGTATAGTGGAACTTTTGTTGGTGATGGAGTAATTGTAACAAGCGGTGAATTGTTACGCGACCCGGAGGGTGTGGTATTAAGTGATACCCGAACCTATAAGAAAAATGATGTAACTGCAAAGTACCGGTCATGGGCGCCCAGTTATTACACTAATGAAAGTAATGCCTACATGGATCGGAGTTTTATTAAGCTTCGCGAAGTATCGTTGGATTATGCTGTTCCTGCAAAAGTATTGTCAAGGATGAAAATGTTGGAGAGCGCCAATATTTCATTAATTGGTAGAAACCTTCTGTACTGGGGAAAAGCAAAATATGTGGATAGCGACCAGTTTACCGGTTCACGCTCGCAATTGCAAACACCAACTATGCGGAACTATGGAGTGAAAGTCAAATTAATTTTCTAATCGTGAAATTAAGTGTTATGAAAACAATAAATATTTTAGCTGTGCTATTTGTATTGATGCTGTTGGGATGCAAAGATGCCGATGAACTTTACGATGATCCCAATAGTGCGACCAATGTTCCTCCTTCCAGTATTTTCACTAAGGTGCTATTGGATATGCAGGAACTACCCTATGAGGTGTTTTATGGACCTGCACAAAGATATACTCAGCATTTTGTTTGTATTGAACCCATCTATGGGAACCAGAATTATAATTTTGGAGAAACAGAGTTTTATTATGGAACTTTAAGGGATATCTTACAGATGGAGAAAGAAGCTCAGCGAGCAGGATCCGAAACCGCTGAAATTTACACTGTAATGGCTAAATTTTTTAAGGCATATTTTTATGTGTATATGACGGAGAGGGTTGGTGATATTCCAATGAGTGAAGCAATGAAGGGGGCTGTTGATAATAACTTTACACCCCAATACGATACCCAGAAACAAGTTTACCTACAGTGTTTTGACTTGTTAGAACAGGCTAATAGTGAACTAGAGATCATCATCGAAAATGGTGCGACCATATCCAACGGTGATATTTTTTATGACGGGAATCTGGCTAAATGGCAAAAAGTAGTCAACGTGTTTCGTCTGAGGATGCTGATGAGCCTTAGCTTGAAGATAAACGATGCAGACCTGGAGCTGAAGGAGCAGTTTGCAGCCATTATTTCCAATCCTGATAAATATGCGGTTTTTACAAGTAATGAAGACAATTTATCCATCCATTGGATTGATAACGCAGATAACAAGAATCCAATATATCCTGGTAAAAGACCTTACCGGGAACTTGAAGTGTTGGGCGACACTTATGTGAGCCTGGTGAAAGAATTGGAGGATCCCCGCTTATTTGTGGTAGCAGATCCTGCGCCTGCTTTAAATGTAGGCGTGGAGAACCGCGAACTGCTATTCTCATCGTACCAGGGGGCAAAATCGGGTGATGATATCAATGAGCTTAAGGATGAGGCTGTTATTGATGGTAAATACTCTACGCGTAGCTACAGCTATTGGTACAAACCGGTATGCGAGCCCACTATTCAGATTGGGTATCCTGAACTACAGTTTGTAATTGCCGAAGCAATCAATCGCGGCTGGATTAGCGGTAATGCTGCACTCTATTACAACAATGGAATTAAAGCATCCATGTTACATTATGGAATTGAAATATCTGTAATTGATGCTTATCTGGCAAAAAATAATATCACCTATAAGGGTAACAATACAGATGGATTAAACCAAATCTTAACCCAAAAGTATATAGCTTTTTTTAACAATTCCGGCTGGCAGGCATTTTTCGATTATCGACGTACCGGGATTCCAACCTTCGATATTGGCCCTGCAAATGAGAATGGATTACGCATTCCCAAGCGTTGGAAATATCCGGATAATGAGGTGAAATATAATTCTGATGAATTAGGAATAGCATTGGATCGACAATTTCAGGGGGCAGATGATATTAATCTGATGATGTGGATGCTTAATTAACTCACCTTTTAAGGATTCTATTCAGAATTTAGTGAAAAGTTTATTTATTGGGGCTGTATCAAAAGTATAGGGTTAATATTTCAAGTATAGTGAATAGAAACAGAAATCACAAAGTGTTAATAAAAAAATGTTTAATTCTGAGTCCCTAAAGCTTTCGGGATTGTGAAAAACTTTGTCCCGTACGAGCGTTCGAGATTGCGAGAAACAGACTTTTGATACAGCCCCAATACCAGAATTTTAGTTTAATGTTTTTGTAAAATCGAATACTTCCGCGAATAAATATTGGTGGAGGTATTGTAGGACCGAAGCTGCTAAAATGGCTGCTGGTTTGGGATCGAATGTGACTATATTGCATCGTGATCTTGAGCGATTACGCTACCTCGATGACATAATGCCGGCCAATGTTAAAACGATGATGTCTAATGAGTATGCAATTCAGGAAATGGTGGGATAATCAAAACGAAGTGGATGTAGAAATCCCGCAAATAGTAGGAGAATGGAAACATATTTTTAACCCAAACGATACCCGGTCGGCCATTGATACAACATGGTATACTAATGATCACTGTTTTGCAAAAGGACCGGAAGGTAAATGGCACGCATATGGAATTATTGGTCATAAGCCAATTAATCCCTAGAAAGGGGAAACACGCTTTTTTCATATTTCGGCAAACACTTTTTCGCAGGACAAATGGGAGGATCATGACTATGCCTTAGAAACAAAACCAGAAGTTGAGCGTGTGTTGTCGGCACCGCATATATACCATGATTCAGATTCTGATACATGGAATATGTTCTATAATATTGACAATATGCAAGCAAATGCCCTTGGATATGCCAGTTGGGGACAGCTTTGCAGGGCAGATTCGAAAGAAAGGTTTAGATGGAAACGGCATCCTTTAAATCCTCTTTTTAGTGATCCGGGACATGGCCCAGAGACTCTTATATTTTAAAAAATAATGGCAAGTATTATTACATATAAATGGTATTTTTACCTGTTCATTTGTCGCGCGATAACAGACTACAATCAAACTCATGTATACTGGTCAAAAGATCCTACCATCTTTCCTAATGATAATTTTGTGTGTGAATAACCTACTCATGCCTCGGAGATAATTAAGGTTACTGAGGATGAATGGTATATTTCAAACACAGGATGGGATAAAAAGGGGTTATTTGTAGCTAAACTTTCATGGAGCCATAGATAAGTAGTTCAATATCTGATCTTTGTTTGTAGCTTTCGAATGGTCAGTGTTGCTATATGGAAAAGTCAATCAATGATCGTACAAATTTCTATCAGCATAAAAAAATAGGATGTCCTAAATATTAGGACATCCTATAATGTTTGCGAATGTATTTTAAAATTCCTCTTAAATGCTAATCTTAAGAGGGGTGTTGTTATTTTAATTTACGATCAATTTATGTGTCTGAGTCGAATGGTCTGATTGCATTAATAATAGATAGATGCCTTTATTCATGGACGAAAGATCTATGATTGTTGTATTGCTCTCCAAGACTTTGGTCTCTAAAATTTTTCCAGATAAAGTAACCACTTTATAGGAGCTCCAGTTATCATCTTCTGTCTTAACGGTAAAGATACTGGAAGAAGGATTAGGAAAAATGACCGCTTTACCGCTTTTCTCGGTATCAGTATCAATCGCAGTAGGTGTGCTGTTAACTAAGTCAGCTATTTCCTGATCGGTTAATGTACGATCCCAGATTTTAATCTCATCCATCTCACCATCGTGGCGACCATCCTCATCATTATCTTTGTAAGATCCAATCTGGAACCACCCTGATTCTGGGTAATTGATCGCCCCTGTTTGGGCAGCAGAGATTACTTTTAAATCACCATTTACATAGAGTTTCATCATTGTGCCATCGTAGGTGGCCGCCAGATCGTACCATTGCCCCAACTGAATAGCATCATGATCATACAAATAAGTAAGCGTTCCTGTAGTCTGTGAAGAAAGAGCAAAACTGAACCTGTTTTGATAATTACCCACTAGCCAGCCATGTTCAACGGATCCGTTATCCTGGAAACAACCGATGTATCCGCCCCAGGTATCAAGTGTTGTAACTTTCACTTTCAGGGCAACAGTCATATTCTGAGTTGGCAGATTTTGTGCAGCCTGCGTACCTGACTGAATTTCAATCATACCGGTATTATCAAATACAGCCTTGTTTTCTGCGCTAAATGTAACGCCACCTGCTACTGTTCCATCAAAGCCGTTGCCTGATGCATCGTTAGCATTGCCATTGAACGGAAAATAAGTAATAGGATCAGCAGATCCCTCACTTACAGTGATCATACCAGTCACTGTTTTTGTGTCATTACCCTGGGCATTGGTCACTGTTAATGAAACATTATAAGTACCTGCATCGGCATACGAAACAGTAGGATTCGCCATATTACTGGAGGCTGGTGTGCCACCGGTAAATGTCCACGCCCAGCTTGTTGGTGCATTGCCTGACAGGTCGGTGAAATTGACCGATCCACCAACCATGATGGATGAACTGTCGGCAATAAAATGAGGGGTAGGGGCAGCGGGTGTGGCTGGTGAAAGAAGGGAAACACCGTCGAATGAAGCAGGGATAGGTACACCCAAGTGATCCAAAGCAGTTGCTGTCACATCCACAATACGTGGCGTATTCGTATAATCAGCCACCTCCAATGACCCGTTAGTGTTATCCCATGTCAAGGCAGATCCGTAATAAACGGGTGGATTGGAGCCTTTTGAATCAGCTATTGCAGTACCATTACTTTCATCCATCTTCCAATAAGTTTGAAGAGAAGTATAATCGGGGTGTGTATTGTCAACGGTCGCTGCGGTGTATTTAATAATATTGGTTTCATCAATTGCTTTGTTCCACATACGTACTTCTGATACTGATCCGTTAAAATGAGCACTGTATGATGTCGTACCATCCTGACCGATGGCCAAAGCAAGACCGGAATTCATATCCCCAATGGTCGACATGGCAGCGGATCCAATTTTTTTACCATCCTGGTAGAGTACGACTTCACCATCGCGATCACAACTAACGGCTAAATGGTGCCATTTACCATCATTAATCGTTCCACCATTCACATCAACACGATGTGTGCCATCGCCAAGGTTCACTTTCCAGGATGAACCATTGGATTGTGCGGCTAAGATAAATCCCTTCATCACTCCGGATGCCCAGTTTTTATTTGCTATGATGGCAGGATCACTGCTCCAACCGGTTGTTCTCACCCTACACTCGATGGTAAAATCCTGGTCAGTACCATACATAAAAGGTGTAGGATCAGTTGCAGCCAGATATTCATTTGTCCCGTTCAAAGCTACGCCACTGCTAATGGTTACATGCGAAATCTCTTTGGTAATTTCCTTGTTTGCAATGCTGTTACCACTAGCAATCAAAAAAATGTTTCGTTCATCCAGAGAAGTACCACCATGATTATTACCAATGCCTCCATGGTCGGTAACTAATATTATTAACCAATCTTCCTCTGAATAAGTAGGTCTATTACGAATTGAAGCAACAATATTGCCTACAAGAACATCAGTTGTTTTAATAGCCCCAATGTATGGATTACTCTCAGGATTAAATCCATATGCATGACCTGCATGATCCACATCATCGAAATGAATAAATAAGGTAGAAACATCATTATCCATAATGTATTCAGATACCGTGGAAGTCATTTCTGCATCCGTTTCAAAGTTTTGTTCAAAATCGGCGTGTCCAACAATTTGAGTATTTATCGGATCCCAAACTACCATTGAAGAGGTTTGCAAAGAAGGATTGGCCTCTTCAATAAACTTAAATAAATCAGGATATGTTGCGAAATTAGCACCGGCAAATGTATTTTCATACACTTGATGTTTTTCGACATATACACCTGTTAGTATAGATGACCAACCTGTTGCACTCCAGGTTGGTGGTGTCGTTAACGCATCCATCGAATAAGTCGAATTGTCAACTAAGGCGTCGATATTCGGAGTCGAGGCTATCTGTAACGCATCTGGCCTGCACCCATCTATTCCAATGATGAGGACTTTTTTTGTTTGCGCATGCAGGCCAACCGATAGGAAGATCCACATGGCGATGAAAGTGAAAATTTGTTTCATGATTTAGTTTTTTTTAGATGAGCCGAATAACACGCTGAGCTTACAAAGATCAGCATCGTTATTCGGATTAAATTTTATATAAAGCCACTTGGTTTTGAATAATTACATTCGCTTTTAAATAGTGCTACAACTGTAACGAAAACCCTGTACTTCACGTGTATTCAAAATTATCAAAAGGGTAAATATAAAAGGTGTATATATTCAGCATATTAGGGTGATATAATTGGAGTTGTTGAAATATGAGGAAAAGGTGGGTAAATCTTCTCCTCTTAACAATGCAGATTAACTGTTGCGATGTATAATACCATTTGATAAGAAATTGATACGTCAAAATTATATTGCCAGCTCTATTAAGAAGATCTATCGCTTATTGAATTTTGCTTAAATTCTTTAGGGGTGAGATTAAATTCCTTCTTAAAACATTTTGTAAAATACTTTGAGTCGTTGAAGCCCACCAGAAAAGCGATTTCTGCTATTGTGTAATTGTATTTTTTAATTAACGATGCAGCTTTCTTAAGCCTGAAAAAGCGCATATAATCAACCAAAGTTTTTCCGGTTAATGATTGAAACTTACGGAATATATTAGAATAGCTCATGTGAAGTGGCTCCGCCAGCTCCTCCAGTTTGAATTCAGAGTTTTGATAATTTTTTTCAAGCTCACAGATCAGTGCATCGATAAATACCTGATCAGGAGATTCTGCTTCAGCAACATTGACTTCTGCTAATAGTTCATTTCTGAATTGTTTTATTATTTGCGACTGGGTTTCAATGATGTTGTTAATTTTTAGTTTTAACTCATTAACATTAAAAGGTTTGTTCATATACTCAAGTGCACCGTATTGAAGTCCTTCCAGTTTGGTTGAAGTCGAGTTTTTCGCAGTTAACAAAATAATCGGAATGTGCCGCATTCGTACATTTCCTTTGACCTCTTTGCAGAGCGTTATTCCGTCCATGATTGGCATCATAACGTCGCTCAGGATAATATCTGGCAATTGTTGTTCTATTTGAAGCAAGGCTTCTTTGCCATTTTCAGCTTTGCGAACATGGTAGAGTTGACTGAAGGTATCATTAAGGAATTTTGAAAGTTCGTAATTGTCTTCAACAATTAAAAGGTGCTTGTCTTTATGTTTTTTCAAATCATCAACAGGTGTTGGGACAAATGCATCGGGTTTTGGTGATAGGGTGTTCTCGATGTTGGAAATTTGTTCAACCTGAATTATCTCATCTGCTTTGAGGTGGGCATTGCCCAGCGGCAATTCAATGGTGAAGGTGGAGCCCTCAAGTTCTTTGGAGAGGACACAGATTCGGCCTTGATGCAGCGAAACTAATTCCTGGCATAGAGCCAGGCCTATTCCTGTTCCGCCAATCGGCTTGGCATTAGGTGATTGATAAAATAAATCAAAAATTGTCTTCAAATCTGATTCAGGAATACCTATGCCGGTATCAGAAACTTTAATGAAGACATGATCGGTAGTAGCATTTTTTTCGATGCTTAACATTACCTTCCCTTCTCGTTGCGTATATTTAAAAGCATTGGACAGGAGATTATACATAATATGCTCCAGTTTATCTTTATCATACCAAACCATTAACGTTTTATCGGTACATTCAAAGGTGAACTCTATGTTTTTAAAACGAGCCTGTTCCATAAAGGATAAGGTAATGTCATTAATGTCAAGATAAATATTATTATACGATGCTCTGAGCTTTAGCTTTTTCATTTCAATGTTACGAACCGTCATTAATTCTTGTGAGATGCGAGAGAGTCTCTGGGCATTGTTTCTGATGATTTGTAAACGTTGTTGTAAAAGCAGATTCCCTTCCGCCCGATTAATCATATTATCAATAGGTGAAATAATAAGTGTTAATGGTGTTTGAATTTCGTGCGACATTTTTGCAAAGAAGTTCATCTTCATGTCATATAGCTCTTTGTTTTGTTCGTTTTTCCATTTCTCCTTCAGCATATTCTTTTTCATGCGTGCCCAAAGAATGGTGTAGTAAATGCTTACTGCGCCTATGGCAATAGTTAATACTGCATAGGTGAGATAGGCCCACCATGTGAGCCACACTGAAGGGAGTATCCTTATTTGAATTTGTTGCGAATTGATATCCCAGGTATCTCTTTTTGTACCTGCTTTAACTTCGAAGATATAGTTGCCGGGAGGTATTTTTGTGAATGTGGCAGTGCGATCAATTGTAGTTTTTGTCCAGTTGTCGTCATAGTTTTTCAGACGGTATGTGTAAAAATATTCGGGATCCAGTTGGTTGGTGATCACTGCAAATGTAAATGAAAATGAAGACTGGTCGTGTTTAAGTTCAACTTCGCGAAGGTGTTCGATCCCCATACCGAGTTGTGTGGGGATGATTTCAAATGCATCCCTGTTCAATACTTCAAAGTGATTAATGTAGAGTTGGAGATTATTCTTGCTCTTCGGCATACTATCCGGATCAAAATAGTTGACACCTTCAATGCCGCCAAAATAGATCAGCCCTTTATCATCTGTGGTGACACTACCGCTCAGAAAATTGCCTTTCTGGATGCCATCTCTCCAATTGTAGTGGGTTTCCTGACTTGTAGTCAGGTTCAGATGTGAAATGCCGGATATACGCGATACCCACAAATTAGTGCTGTCGGTGGCAACAATCGACATAGTAGAGTGAACTTGATCATTATTAAAGCCTTCAATAGCAACTGTTTCACGTTTGTTGGTGTCGAATTTTATAAGTCGTGTATAGTGGTTAGTCAAGTACAGGTGTCCGTTCTTATCTGTTGTGCCATGGCGAATGCTATTCTCTCGCTGGTTGGTGCTATTGATTAGCTGGAATGTTTGAAAGGAAGATTCTGACAATTTTACTTTTTCCTGTAATAGCGCCAAACCTCCGTTTGCCAATCCAATCCAGAGGTCGTGTTTTTCATCTTCTATAAATACCTCTGCAAACGAACCATTCAATCCATTGTTATAATTGTATGGAAAATGAGCCAGGATGTCGCCTGATAGTGATAAGGCAAATAACCCGATGTTGCTCCCTATCCAAATTCGGTGCTGGCTATCTATAAATAGTGTGCGGATATCAATGGCCCTAACACCTTCTTTATTAAATAATGGAAACGGCTTGAAATTTTTTTTTGCGGAATCAAATTGAGCTAAACCGTTTTGATAAGTGCCGATCCATATGATTCCATTTCGATCCTCTACCATCGCTTGGATATAATTGCCGGGTAAGCCGTGGGCGGTGCCGCTGTTGGCCACATATTGAGTGATTGCGTTTCCTTTCTCGTCATACCTGGTGATCCCGACTCCGTCCGTGCCAACCCATAATTCTCCCCTTTGACTTTTCAACACAGAGATTACCCTCGTGGGGGAGTCCAGTACACTTCCGCTACAGTATCTTGCCGTTGATTGACTCCGGGGCATGATGTTGATTTTACCATAATTAGTGAATACCCAAATATCACTGTTATCCGTTTCTGACACATTTAATACAGTGTTGGTATGGAGTGATAAATTATTTGTGCCCGAATGGGTAAATATTTCCACAGCAAAAGTCTTAGGGTCAATGAGGTTAAGGCCACCACCATCTGTTCCGACCCAAATTAATCCTTTACTATCGCAAAATATACACGTAATCATGTTACTGTTGGTACGGTGCTGCAAGGTAGCCTGAGTATGAAATCGGGTGAATTTATTTTCTCCAATATTATAATAATAGAGGCCGGAACCTTTCGTGCCAATCCATAAGTTACCGGAAGCATCAGTTGTGACCATTGTGGAACTTTGTGTTTTGTTAAATGGCATGGTTAGCTCGCTTATGAGTCCCGTAGAGATGTCTCCTTTGAAAATACGTCCCTTGTTTGTGCTGAACCAAATCACCTTGTTTTTTTCTTCGCTGATAGATACGATGGTTTCATCAGTGGTTTGGATATTAAATACAATCTCATCTAATCCATCAAGTGTTTTTCCTGATAGAGTTCCGGAGTTAGTGCCAAACCAAAATAGTGACCTCCCTGGCCTAAAAGAGGTTAGTTCCTGTTTTTTTTCGGGCGTATTGAGGTAGGAAACCTCAAACTGACCAGAGGTGGTTAATTGTGCAATCATTCCGTTAGTAGCGATATAAAAAATGCTACCGTTGGCGTTTTTAGCTAACCCTAATATGTCACTTGCCGAAAAGTATTCGTCAAAAATGTCATTAAAAGTGTAGAGACGAAAATCGTATCCATCGAATTTTAGTAGCCCATCATTAGTATCTAACCAATGATAACCTAAGGTGTCTTCAATAACTGATTTGGCATAATATTCCACGTTTCCTATTTTGGCACTAATGTGTGAAAAATTGGTAGCATATAAATAGTTTCCAAAACTATTGAGTGTAAGTGTAATAAGTATAAAAAGTGTTTTTATATAGATAGAATACTTATGGGGAAAATATTGGTTCTTTTTCCCCTCTTTTTGAATGGTTGAACCTGGGAAGTCTCTACTGTATTTTTGCATTTCACTGATATCTTGGTGTTCAAACTTAAAATAGCAAATGTAAGGGTAATATTAGTAAACTCAAACGATTAAGCAAAGTCTTGAATTTGAAAATTCAAAAGATTTATGGATACCGTTATGGTCATGGAAAGTGCGTTCTGAAATATAATTAAATAAATAATAGTTCCTTTTAATTTTCGTGCCCCTGATTATATCCCAAGTGTTTTACCTGATTAGTTCATAAATTTTCTAAGGGAGTACAAAAAGCGAAGAGAAAATGTGAAGCAGAGATTTTAAGCTCGCAGTAACAGTGAACTATTTTTAGAACCATTACCTTATGTGATGACTTATTAATATGGATTTTTCAAAAAATTCCCCCTATGTTGCTGAATATATCTTCCTCCACAAAAACTACAAATCCCCAACTTTGTGAAGACCAATGATAGAATTGGTTGATTAAACCTGTATGAAAGGTAGAAACTCAAAAATTAAATCAGCATATATCATTAAAAATTCAAAATCTAAATTAAATTTTATGAAAAACAAAAGTACGACACGTTACACTCTGAGTCGGGTGGTGGGCATAGCACTAATTTTTGTGCACTTCGCAGCTCACTCATTCGGACAAAGTGGAACAGAACGAACTGTTTCGGGTAATGTGACCGATGCCCAAACGGGAGAGCCTATTGTAGGTGCCAACATCTGGATTAAAGAAACAACAAAAGGTACGATTACCGATTATGATGGAAATTATACATTGGTTTCCGAGGGTATTGCCGATGTTTTTGTAGTCTCTTTTGTTGGTTATGCCAATCAGGAAGTAGCGGTTGGAGATAAGATGATTATCAATTTTAAATTAAGTGCAGACTCTGAAACCTTAGAAGATGTTGTTGTTGTGGGATATGGTTCGCAAAAGAAAGAGAGTGTGATCGGATCCATATCCAGCATTAAAGTAGCAAACCTGAAGGTGCCGGGAGCGAATGTAAGCAGCAGTCTGGCCGGACAGCTTTCGGGCATAGTGGCGGTCAACAGGTCGGGAGAACCGGGCCAGGGTTCGGAATTTTACATTCGTGGTATCAGTACTTTCGGTGCCAATAAAACACCGTTAGTATTGATTGACGGAATTGAAAGAGACATTGACCTGGTAGATCCGGAAGATATTGCTTCGTTTTCCATTCTTAAAGATGCAACGGCAACTGCGGTTTATGGTGTGCGCGGTGCAAATGGTGTAGTCCTGATCACGACTCGCAAAGGAGAGGAAGGAAAACCAAAGATCAGCGTACGTAGCGAAACAGGTTTTGTAAGTCCTACTCAAATGCCTGAAATGGTTAATTCCCACCAGTTTGCAGAGTTGTATAACGAAGCATCGGAAAGTGAATTTTATTCACCAGAAGTAATGGAGAAATATAAGGATGGAAGTGATCCTGATTTGTATCCTAATGTAGACTGGATCAAAACCCTTTATAAAGGAGTGGCTCGCAACAAGCGCACCAATGCCAGTGTATCGGGAGGTGGAACCATCGCAAAATATTTTGTATCGGGTTCTTACTATAATGAGGGGAGTATTTTTAAGTCAGATGGTTCCAATGACTACAATTCTTCTATTAATTATTCCAAATACAGCTTTCGCGCGAACCTCGATCTGGCGTTGCATGAAACGACTACCTTGAGTATCAATCTGGCCAATGTGTATGAATCAAAAGATTCACCTGGTGAAAGTAGAGATCGCATATGGCAATATACATTTCGGACATCTCCCAATGCGTTTCCGGCAAGGTTTTCAGATGGTAAATTTGCAGGACCGGCAGAAGGTTCAGGATACAACCCGTACAACCTGCTGATGCAGTCAGGTTATTCTGAGGAGTACAAGAATTCAGCACAGTCGCTGATCGCCCTTGATCAGGATTTGTCTGAGTTGATTACCCCGGGATTGAAAGCAAATTTGAAATTTTCATGGGATGCATTTAATATG
The DNA here is from genome assembly GCF_052400645.1 of Saccharicrinis sp. GN24d3. Classification (NCBI taxonomy): domain Bacteria; kingdom Pseudomonadati; phylum Bacteroidota; class Bacteroidia; order Marinilabiliales; family Marinilabiliaceae; genus Saccharicrinis; species Saccharicrinis sp. GN24d3. Next base: position 23,975 of record NZ_JBQTGI010000036.1, on the reverse strand, counting down.
AATGTGATCACCCGAAAAAAAGCTGTAGAGCAATGGCTGGCTTCCGGGCGTGATGATGAAGGAAACCTTATCTATAATCAGACCAACCAGGGAACGGAAACGTTAAGTTTTGCAACGGGTAGTTATGGTGAACGGACCATTTACCTGGAAGGATCATTGATTTATAACCGCTTATTTAATGATGTGCATCGTGTGGGCGGGCTTTTTCTTTATAATCAGAAAGAACGAAATGTATTGACCGCAAGTAGTTCTGAAGGTGCATTGCCGTACAAGAACCAAGGTATTGCAGGTAGGATGACCTATGCTTTCAAGGATAGGTATTTTGTGGAAGGTAACTTTGGTTATAATGGGTCGGAGAATTTCAGCCCGGGTAAGCAGTTTGGATTCTTCCCTTCCGGCGCCATTGGCTGGATGGTATCAAGTGAGCCCTTTTTTGAAGGCATAACCGGCGTAGTGGATGTATTTAAGCTGAGAGGATCTTATGGTATAGTGGGTAATGACAAGATTGGTGGTTCACGCCGTTTTATCTACAATGCCACAATTAACCGTCCAGTTACGGGATACACTTTTGGTGTGAACCATAATGGCTACAGCGGACTTCGTGTTGGAGAATGGCCAAACGAAAATGTGGGTTGGGAAGAATCTACCAAGCTCAATTTAGGAATTGAATTGTCGTTCTTTAGAAAGTTAAAGTTACAAGGTGATCTCTTTCAGGAAGATCGCGAAGGCATCTTTATGCAGCGTGAGTCGCTGCCGGGTTTTGTAGGTGTAACTACCAAGCCTTGGGTGAATGTTGGTAAAATGGAGAATAAAGGATTTGATGCCAGTATGGAATATTCGCATAGTCTGGGTGACCTGCATCTGACGGCACGTGGTAACTTTACCTATACGCGTAATAAACTGATTGATACCGACCAGCCTGATTATGAGGACCTCTATCGGAATCGGGAAGGTAAACCTTACGGACAACAGTTCGGATTGGTATCCATGGGTCTGTTTGAATCAGAAGCCGTTATTGCCAGCCATCCGGAACAGCAGTTTGGTCCGGTACGTCCGGGAGATATCAAGTATAGAGACATTAATGGTGATGGTGTGGTTGATATTAAAGATGAGGTGGCCATTGGTCGCACTACGATTCCTGAAATAGTATATGGTTTTGGAGCTACCGCTGCCTGGAAAGGCCTGGATTTGTCAGTTTTCTTCCAGGGTATTGGAAATACCACATTTACAATGGGAGGGGGTGCTATTTATGGTTTCAGTTCCGGTAATGTTACGCAATCAAACATGTACGAGGATCTGTATCTTAACAGATGGAGTGTGGAGAATCCTAATCCTAATGCGGTATATCCCCGTTTATCCTCTTCATATAACACCAATAACACACGTACTTCTACTTTCTTTCAGCGTAACGGCAGTTTCATACGCCTGAAGAATGCAGAGCTGGGGTATAACTTGCCCAAAAATATTGCAAAGAAAATCCATATGAATAATGTGAGGTTTTATGCATCTGGAGTTAACCTCTTAACATTTAGCTCATTTAAGCTATGGGATCCTGAAATGGGTGGCGGACAAGGAGAAGGTTATCCTCCGTCACGAATCATCAACTTTGGAGTTAATGTGAATTTCTAAATACAAGCATTAGAATATTATGAAGAATATATTTTTGATTATAGCGGCAGTTTTCCTGTTCGCATCCTGTGAAGATTACCTGGCGAGGCAGGAAGATGAAGCTTTAACCTTCGAGAAAATCTGGTTGAAGCGTGAAACGACCGAGCAGTATTTGTACAATGTATATGGCTTTATGCCCAATGAGGCGGATGTGGGTGACGATAATATTTGGATTCCGGCCTCGGACGAGGCTTCTTTTACGTACAACCGAAGTTATCGTAAGATGAATGATGGTACCTGGAATCCTTCTAGCCCTCCGGGAGACAAGTGGGATGTGTGTTACCAAGGCATACGTGAAGCAAACACTTTTATGGGGAATGTACACGCTTGTCCTGATTTATCGAGCGACGAGAAAGATCAGTATTTCGCTGAGGCCAGATTCTTAAGGTCTTATTACTATTTCATGTTGGTACGTATGTATGGTCCTGTTATACTGATTGGTGATGAGCCCGTTGATTTTAACGCAGCCAGCCTTGATGTGCCACGTAATACTCTGAAGGAGTGTATTAACTACATCGTTGCCGAAATGGATGCTTGTGCGCAGGTGCTGCCAACATCACGCCCTAATAACTGGTTAGGTAAACCAACAAAAGGAACAGCGCTGGCTGTTAAAGCCCGTTTGAGCCTTTATGCTGCCCGTCCGTTGTTTAACGGTAATGAGATGTATGCCGGTGTGGCCAACCAGGATGGGACTAAGCTTTTTCCGGCCAGCTATGACAAGGAGAAGTGGAAAGCAGCTGCTGATGCCAACAAGGCAGTGATCGACCTGGGTGTTTATCAGTTACATAAAAGTGAAGACAATGATCCCTATAAAAACTATATGGAGACTTTTCATGCGAACTGGAATGAGGAAATCATTTTTGGCTACTCTACACCAGCATGGCGCTGGACTGTTGTGACGATCCCTCGTGTAGTTGGTGGTGTGGCCTACGGTGGCGTTGCGCCAACGCAACAAATGGTTGATGCCTACGCGATGAAGAATGGTAAATATCCAATTACCGCATACAATACAGATGGATCACCGGTGATTGATGCTGCTGCCGGATACTCTGAAGAAGGGTTTGTCAATTTTGAACATCCCATCGATCAGCCCGAAGGCACCGTTCGTCGCAAGAGTACCTTCAGAATGTATGTGGATCGCGAACCACGTTTTTACGCATCAGTGTTTTGGAGTGGTGCAGATTGGATATACATGGGGCGGCCCAATGATATCAAAGTACCCGACTTTTCTACAAATGGTAACAGCGGACCGGGTCAGTCGCATGATTATCCGAAGCCGGGTTACATGTGGAGGAAGATGACGGATCCTTCATTAGACACTAAAAATAACCAGTGGGGTACTTTAAGCTGGCCATTGATTCGTTTAGCCGAGATCTATTTGAATTATGTCGAGGCATTGAATGAATACGATCCAACCCATGCGGATATCCTTACCTACATGAATCTGGTGAGAGAACGTGCCGGCGTGCCTAACATCGAACAGGTGTATCCGGAAGCGGTGGGCGATCAAGTTAAAATGCGGAAATTGATTCGCAAAGAACGTCAGATTGAATTGTCGTTTGAAGCACATCGTTATTTTGATACCCGTACTTGGATGATTGCGGAACAAACCGACGATGGACCGATGTATGGTATGAATGTTAAGGCACATTCCAGTGGAGGATCAACGCCTGCATCGTTTTGGCAGAGAGAGGTGTTTGAAACAAGAGTGTTCAAGCCTAAACACTATTTGTACCCAATCAAACAACGTGAGATGGATAGAAACAAGCAGTTGGTTCAAAACTACGGTTGGTAATAAACTGAGACATTGTTTTAATAAAGCAGTTATCTAAAAAAAGTAATTATGAAGATAATATCAATATATTTTTCATTGCTGCTCCTTTTGGGAGTAGCAATCACATCCTGTGAGGATTACAGGTTGGACGGCATGGTAGATCCAACGCTGTATATCGTGAAAAGTGGCGAACAGAAAGTAACCATGTATAACGTTGGGCTTCCTTATGTATATGACCTGGGCGTATACCGCAGTGGTATGGGTGATGGTTTAGCGAGTGTGTCCCTAACCGTGTTGGATGAAGCAGAGCTGGCGGCTTTCAATGCGGAAAATAATACCAACTATAAGATGGTGACGGAAGATTGTTATACAATCACTTCACGTGCCCTTCAGGTGGATGGTGAAAAGTCAAGTGTTACCACTGCAATTAACTTTGATCCTGGTAAAATTTTGGCGCTGCCTGGTTATGCTGCCGATCAGTATGCATTACCCGTAAAACTGATTAACAGTAGTGAGGCCATTTCGGAAGACAAATCCACAGCTGTCATCGTGATCAATGTGATCGATCCGATGGTATACTTGGGTATTACAGGCACCGAGATCATGACATTCTCTGACGTGGGCTCAAGCATTATTGAACTGGAGCTACCGGTAAAGATGGATTACGAAAACATCTTTGACCTGGAGGTGACATTAGAGGAGAAGGAGCAGTTGATGATTGATTACAATACTGCTAACGGAACAGTCTACGAATTACTGCCTGAAGGTAGTTATGAGATTGATCCAAATCCAATCTCTATCGCTAAGGGGATTAGTTCGGGAGTTGTGACCATCACCGTAGATCGTGATAAATTAACCTATGGTAGTTATATGGTGCCACTACAATTGGCTTCTGTATCAAAATATAGTATCTCTTCTACTGCAAACACCTGTCTTTTTGCGTTGAATTACGAAGCGGCATTGCTCGATCGATCCGATTGGGAGGTGATAGACTTTGACTCGGAGGAGGCCGTGGCTGAAGGTGGATTGGCTAATGGACTTGCCAAACACATTATTGATGACGACCTGAGTACTTACTGGCACAGTGCGTGGTATGGTGCACCAGCCGAAGAGGCGGCTTTGCCTTACCACATTACGGTGGATATGAAAGAAGAGGTGACAGTGACACAAATTGATCTGGTACGTCGAATCAACAATGCTGATAACATTGCCGGTGAGTTTTACACGAGTACTGATAATGTGAACTGGACAAAAATTGGAACCTACACCATGGCATTAACAAATGATCCGCAACCCTTTAGTGTGACAAAGTCAAAAGCGAGATACCTGAAATACGTGATGACCGAGAGTAGACGGGGAAACAATGGAAGCTTGGCAGAGATGTATGTTAGAGGTTTTTAAGAGGCTATATTTCTGTGATTTATGTAAATCGGATAAGCCTCACGCGATATAAAATCAGGGAGGTTTATCGATTTACATAAATTTTCATCTGGAGAATTAAAATTTTAAAATTATTGAATAATGAGATTTTTAAAGTATACAATAGGCGTTGTGCCAGTTTTAATGATGTTTATGGTGGGCTGCACTAGTTGCGCAAAAGAGGATACACCTGATATTGACACTGAAGTACCTGTTGTGGAAGAGGTCGATGAAACAGAAATATTAAAGAAAGAATTAACCAAAGCAGTTGCTGTCGGAGGTAATTCTTGGGTGGTAAACGATGTGGCACTGAATAAGACAATGATCACTGAAACCGGGCTGAAAAACTGGGATAAGAAAAGCTGTGTTATTCGCACATTTATCCGGGTGAATAAGGCCGGAAAATTGAGCCTGGGAATAATGGGCAGGCAAAACAAAGGCGCTTCCACTATCAAGATGACTGTTGGGAGTGAGACCAAAGAAATTACCCTCGAAAACAGTAAGCTGGAGGTAATCCCGGTTGCACGTTTTACCGTGGCTGAACCAGGCTATGTGCAAGTAGATTTGCAAGGTGTGGCAAAAAGCGATTATACCTACGGAGAGGTGAGTCACCTGATGATTGGTGGTGAAGCTACCAGCCAGGGAACAGATTACGTTGAGGATAGTTTCTATTGGGGGCGTCGAGGGCCATCGGTTCACTTAAATTATACCATTCCTGCCGGATCGGGGGATGCCGAATGGTTTTACAATGAGGTAAAAGTTGACGAAGGTGATGATGTTGTGGGATCTTATTTTATGGCCAACGGTTTTGCAGAAGGTTACTTTGGGATACAAGTGAACTCACCTACTGAGCGTACCATCCTTTTTTCTGTCTGGAGTCCTTACACAACGGATGATCCATCACAAATACCCGAAGATGAGCGCATCATTCCATTAAGGCATGGTGAAAATGTGACGGTGAAAGAGTTTGGGTCTGAGGGATCGGGAGGTCAGAGTTTCAGGAAATACAATTGGAAGGCCGGGAATAGCTATCGTTTTCTGTTACGTGCAAAACCGTCAGAAAACAGTTCAACTGATTATACGGCCTATTTCTATGCACCGGAGATTGGAAAATGGGAACTGATTGCTTCTTTTCGCCGCCCAAAGACAAGCACTTTTGTGAAGCGTCCTCACTCATTTTTGGAAAATTTCTACACCGAGATGGGCCAATTTACACGGAAAGCGAAATATACCAATCAATGGGTGTGTAACACTGAAGGTAAATGGACTGAGATGACATCGGCCATATTTACAGCTGATAATACAGCCCGAAAAGCTGAAAGACTCGATTATGCGGGAGGAGCTGAAGAAACAGATTTCTTTTTAAAGAATTGTGGCTTTTTTAATGAAAATACAACAATGGATTCAAGGTTTACCAGAAAAGCATTGGGAGTGGCACCTTCCATCGACTTCTCAAAACTTCCCTAACCTAATTGTTTTAGGGATGCAGAAAAATTCTATAAGTTTTTTGGATTAAATGAGAGGCTGCATCATAGGTAGCTTCTGTCAGGAATATTTTACTATTCAGCATTAAATGGATGAGTATAAATAAATCACCTTATCTCAACATTATTAATTTAAGTTAATTTAATTGATCATGAAGAAAATTTTACTTTTAACGGTATTGGCATTCGGCATCATGGCCGGTAATGCCCAAAATAATGCACTTGACCTTAGCCAAACTGGTGGTGGCGATGTTGTTTTGATAGAGGGTCTTAACTTAACCACCAATACCTTTACCCTGGAGGCCTGGATAAAACCTGTGGGTACTCAGGCATCTGCTGCTGGTATTCTGTTTATGAGAGATGGTGCCAATAATGGATTGGTAGGCCTCCAGTTTAATGCGGATCAGAAGCTCGGATATCATTGGAATGGTGATTTTTATGATGTCAGTTCCGAGACGTCCGTGCCTGTAGACCAGTGGTCACATGTAGCATTGGTGGTGGAACCAACTCAGGCCACTCTTTACGTCAACGGTGCTACAACCGTTAATACGGCAGAACATGTTGAACTATCTCTAACCTCCACGTTAGGGATTGGTCGTGATTATCCTACATATTTTAAAAGTCACAAAACACTTCGTGATTTTAAAGGTTTAGTGGATGAAGTAAGGATCTGGAACAGTGCACGTACAGAGCAGCAGATTTTGGATAATATGAATGGGGAGTTAACTGCCCCTGTTTCAGAAACAGATCTGGAGGCTTATTATGATTTTAACCAAACCTCAGGTGCTGTACTGCCTGATGAAAAGGGAGATTTAGATGGTACTTTGCAAGGTTTAGGAGATGGTGCCGGAAAATGGGTGGCATCAGGGTTTATCTCAACAGGTATCTCCAAACCGATTGTTGATTCAACCCTCGAAAAGATTATTCCATTCGGATCTAATATTAAAATCTGTTCAGAATATGATAACGAGACTTTCTGTCTTTACAACCTGACCGGAGCATGTGTTTACAAGGTTGAAGTGCAAGGAGGTGAATCCACTGTGGCATTAAACCGGTTTGCTGGTTTGTTCATTGGAAAGTTAACACAGAACGGTACCGTTTATACACAAAAAGTACTGCTTAGCAATAATTAGATTTTAAATAAACGGATAAGGTGATATTCTTTCGGAATCTGTATGTATCAGGTTCCGGAAGATCTTAATATAATTAGTAACAATGATCCTGTTGTTACAAAAATACAATTTATATAGATAGTAATGAAAATAGGCATACCACAGGAGATTAAAAATAATGAAAACCGTGTGGGGGTAACACCTGCAGGAACATCAGAATTGGTTAAACACGGTCATGAAGTTTTTATCCAAACTACTGCTGGAAATGGTAGTGGATTTACAGATGAAGAATACTTGAAGGCGGGAGGTAAAATTCTTCCTTCTATTGAAGATGTTTACGGAATAGCAGAGATGATTATAAAAGTGAAAGAACCCATTGAGCCTGAGTATAAACTGGTTCGTGAAGGACAAATTCTTTTTACTTACTTTCACTTTGCTTCGTGTAGGCCATTGACAGATGCGATGATCCAAAGCAAAGGGGTTTGTTTGGCTTATGAAACTATTGAACCGCAAGAAAGAAGCTTACCATTATTGATCCCCATGTCAGAAGTCGCGGGCAGAATGTCAGTTCAGCAGGGTGCTAAATATCTTGAACGTACATTTGGCGGGCGTGGTGTACTGCCTGGTGGAGTACCCGGTGTTCCACCTGCTAAAGTAGTCATTATTGGCGGAGGTATAGTGGGAACTGAAGCTGCTAAAATGGCTGCTGGTTTGGGCTCGGATGTGACTATATTGGATCGTGATCTTGAGCGATTACGCTACCTTGATGACATAATGCCGGCTAATGTTAAAACGATGATGTCTAATGAGTATGCGATTCGGGCATTGGTGCAAACAGCTGATTTAATTATTGGCGCTGTATTAATTCCAGGTGCTAAAGCTCCAAAACTTGTTACAAGGGATATGTTGAAAACCATGAAAAAAGGAACGGTTATTGTGGATGTTGCCGTAGACCAGGGAGGGTGCTTTGAAACCACCCACCCAACTACTCATGATGATCCAACTTATGAGATTGATGGTGTGATTCATTATTCCGTTGCAAACATGCCCGGTGCTGTTCCTTATACTTCCACACTGGCACTGACCAATGCTACTTTACCATATGCCATTCGTATAGCCAATGAAGGATGGGAAAAGGCCTGTCAAAATGATATACCCATAAGAAAAGGCCTGAATATAGTGGATGGTAAAGTGGTTTATAAAAGCGTTGCTGATGTTTTTGGGCTGGATTACTATGATGTTGATGATGTAATTCAACAGCCATGTTTAGTGAATAGTTACTGAAAATTGGATTGATAAAATCTGATTTTGAAAGAGTGTTGTGGAAAGTTGACTATAGGAATAGAAATAGGATGGAGTTAAGGCTGATAAACAGTTGCGAATTCCAAATTCTTCACCAAAGTATTTTTAAAGTCGACTTTCCTTTTTTGTTAATTGTTGTTTCGTATTTATCGATGAGTTGTCTGTTTATGTAAAAAAATTCATGATTTTTATTATTGGTGGATGAGTTAGTTTTAATTATTTTAGTCACAAAGGAAAAATGAAGTTTCCTATAATGAGGTGGTTAGGATTTTGGTGGAATTAATTATCTATTAAAAAGCACTAATTGATGTCAGGAGAAAATCAATTAATTAATCCCGATAACTTTGAACGTTTCTTTGCGGATCATCACCGGTCATTGGTGTTTTATGCGTTAAAGTTTGTTGAAAGGCATGATGTAGCTTCTGATATTGTGCAAGAGGCATTTGTTAAGTTATGGGAAAATAGAAATAAGATAGTAATAAACGCTTCACTTAAAGCATTTATTTATAAAACAGTTTACCATCTGTGCTTAAATCATCTTGAACAACTTAAAATCAGAGCAACACACCACCAAGCTATCTTTTTAGAGCTGATGAATATTGAATTAGACTATTATAACAGAGAAGAATCCCTGATTCAAAAAGAATTAGCTAAGCTTATTGAAGAAGCAGTAAACAAATTGTCACCAGATTATAAGGAAGTGGTTGTATTAAGTCGTTATCAAGGCTTAAAAAATAAAGAGATCGCTGAAAAATTAAAAATTTCACAACGAACTGTGGAGACGCGTATTTATCGGGCATTAAACAAGTTACGTAAAGAATTGGTGCCGATTGCCAAGTTAAATTCGATATTCTCATAAAAAAACATAATCTCTTTGACGTAGTTTTTTGAATTCATCTGTCTTGGTATAAAGAAAACAGAAAGAATTTTAGAACCGCAGATGAAGGAATTGGAAGAAATAGAGAGAATTATAATTTGTAGTTTTGATCATACAGCTTCAGAACAGGAGCTGCTTCAGTTAAAAAAATGGATACAGGAATCACCATCCAATGAGGCTAAATATTTTCAACTAAAGGATGTGTGGGATACCACACCTTCAGTAGCAAATACGGATACTACACCATTAGCCTGGGAAAAATTATCAAAACAAACTACTCAGGTACAACATAAATTTACCTATAGAAGTATTCTAACAGAAAGCCTGAAAATTGCATCTGTAGCAGCTATTGTTTTTCTGGTTACTTACGTTTTATTTGTCGATCCTTTTAATTCTGCTTCCCAGGCAAAATTTACCAAAGTGGAGGTTCCTTATGGTTCCAAGTCAACGGTAGAGTTGCCGGATGGAACTACTGTAATGTTAAATGCAGGATCTCAGTTACAATATGCCAATGATTTTTCAGAAAAAAGACGTCATGTAAAACTTACGGGAGAAGGTTATTTTAATGTTGCCCATGATGCTTCAAGACCTTTTGTTGTTGATGTGGATGACTTAAATGTTAGTGTTTTAGGAACCGAGTTTAATATAATGGCTTATCCTGAATTCAATAGAATTGAAACTACGCTGGTAAATGGTAAAGTTCAACTGAGCCGAAAGGGATATAACAAAAATGAAGGTGTGATATTAAAGCCCGGACAAAAAGCAAAATTTAAGGGCAATAAGTTAAAGATTCAAACGGCCAATCTGGAGTTAGAAACCAATTGGACCCGAAATGAGTTTTATTTTGAAAGCATACCTTTTTCGGAGTTGATGATTCGTCTCGAAAAATGGTACGATGTAAAAATATCCTTTGTGGGTAACGAATTAAAGGATTTAAAATACACCGGAAAATTTAGAAATGAGGAAACCATTTGGCAGGTATTGGATGCGATTCAAATGACCACACCTATTGAGTATACCGCTAATCACAGAGATATATTAATTAATTTTAAAATACAATAGCCTATGTGAAAGGAATTTGCAAAGCGTTAAAAAAACAGGAAGATGCAGCAACACCCTCCTGTTTAGATTCATTTAAAATCAAGTATTTTTAAAAAATCATTCAAATTTATGAAAAAAAAATCTAACGACATGGGATTGTTATGTCCAAATGTCAATTCAAAACAGTGGAAGATTATGAAAATATCCTTAATCTTTATAATTTTTGGTATGATGCAAGTCTCTGCATCTACATACTCCCAAACACAAAAGTTAATTTTTAAAAATCAGCAGAATACACTGCAACAGATATTTTCTGGAATAGAGGAACAAACTAATTTTACAGTCTTTTTTAAGGATGATCATGTAAATCTTCAGAAGGTAATAGATGCTGAACTGAATAACTTAAATATTTCCGAAGTGTTGAATATCGCACTGAAAGACTCTAAATTAATTTATAAGATATCCGATAAGTTAATTGTTATATTAGAGCGCGATAATGCCAGTAGTGGCCAACAGGATTTAACAAGAATTATTAAAGGTAAAGTAGTAGATTCTAAAGGAGAATCATTACCAGGTGTTAATGTTTTTGTTGAAGGAACTACAACGGGTACAATCACCAATATAGATGGAGATTATGAGTTAAAAGTAGATGGAGGTGCACAAAACCTTGTGTTTTCTTTTATTGGTTATCAAACGCAAACGATTGCGATTGGCGACCGTATGCGGTTTGATATTACACTAATTGAAGAGTCTATCGGCTTAGACGAAATTGTTGCAGTGGGTTATGGTGTGCAAAAGAAAAGCGATTTAACAGGCGCCGTGGCCAGTGTAAAAAGTGACAAACTTTCCAAGGTTTCTGTATCAAATCCCGCAGAAGCATTGCAAGGAAGAATGGTAGGCGTAAGCATCACTTCCATTGGAGGAAGCCCCGGTGCAGGGATGGATATTAAAATAAGGGGGGCCAGTACCTTAAACAACAATGCACCTTTAGTTATTATTGATGGGGTTCCGGGTAGCATGTACATGTTAAACCCTGCCGACATTGCATCTATGGAGGTTTTAAAAGATGGTGCGGCAGCGGCTATATATGGTACGGAAGCAGCCAATGGTGTTATTCTCATTACAACCAAAAAAGGAGAAAGTGGAAAATTAACGATTGATTTTTCGGCTAAGTGGGCACAACAAATTCAGACTTCGGAGCTGGATATGGCTAATGCAGAACAGTACATGCAGGTGATGAATACAATGTACGATAATAATTCTGATGAAAGCAAGCCTGCCTTTCTATCTGAACCTTATTACTTCGATACAGATTGGTTAGGTGCTGTTTTCCGCCAGGCTCCCATGCAGGAATATAATGTGAGCTTAAAAGGTGGTACAGAGAAAAATCAATATTATGTATCTGCCGGTTGGTTAGATCAGGATGGTACAATTATAGGAACTGATTTTCAGAAAGCTAACTTAAGATCAAAAATTGATTTTGGTGAAGATTGGCTAAAGGGAGGTATCAATTTCAGTTACAATCAAACCGATAGGGATAATCGTGCGCTTAGTATAAGAGAAACATATGAGATTCTCCCTATTATACCTATTTATGACGATTCGCGCGAAAGTGGTTTTGGGTACGCCGATACCAATAAAGGTATGCCAGCTAATAATAACCCTATTGGTACTGAATATTTTAATGATAATCAATATACAGATCAATATTTGTCTGTTAATGGATATGTAAGCATAGATATTGTTAAAGGACTTAATTATAAGTTTGAGGCTGGTTTTAATAACAGTAATCGTCATAGTTTCTCTCATAACCCTGCTTACAATATTAACGATAAGGAACAGGTCTTTTATCCAACAGTTTATGAGATGCGTAGCAACTGGAGAGAGTATAATATTAATAATATACTGAGCTACAATAAAAATTTTGGGAAGCATAGTATTAGTTTGATGGCCGGTTATATTGCTAAAAAAGCAGAAAGTGACTGGATGGAGGCCAGTATAACAGGTTTTAAAAATGATTACGGTGCTGAGCTTAATGATGATGGGGATCCTGTACTGGTTGTAGACGAAGTGCCAGCAGGATTTCTTGATCATGGTTTTAATACCCTGGACGCAGGTATGGATGGAACCAAAAATGTGGGAGGTACTCGTTTTACATATACCCGGGCTTCTATTGTTGGGCGTGCCAATTATTCATTTGATAATCGTTACCTGATTCAGGCTACTGTACGACGCGATGGTTCTTCTAAGTTTGGACCGGATTCACGATATGGAACATTCCCTTCTGTGGCTGTGGGGTGGCGTATGACCGAGGAAGCATTTATGCAGGATGTTGATTTACTTAGTAATTTAAAGCTGAGAGCCAGTTATGGTGTGTTGGGTAATGAAAACAGTTTAAGTCACTATCAATATTTACCACTGATGTCAAGTGGTACCAGCGAATTTTTATCTTATTCTCAAGGTTTGGGTGAGTCTGTCTGGACAGGGACGATAGCCAGAGATCTTGAAAATCGTAAATATAGATGGGAAAAAACAACAACCATAAATATCGGGGTTGATGTAGGTTTATTTAATAATAAACTGTCAGCCAGTCTAAACTACTACAATAATGAAACTTCTGATATGTTGGTGAATAAGCCTATTGCACCATCAACAGGTCTTAAAACACCGACTGTTAATTTCGGTGAAATGACTAACAGTGGATTCGAACTGGAATTAAACTACCATAACAATATTGGAGATCTTAAATATTCATTGTTTGGAGCACTTAGCACAACAAAAAATGAAGTTACCAAAATGGGATATGCCGAAGAAAGTATTGCCGGAGCTGCATTGAACTATTCAGAACATTTTGCACATCAAACCAGACAAGGTTATGCTCTTGGATCATACTGGTTGTATCAAACAGATGGTATTTTCCAAAGTCCGGAAGAGGTAAATGCTCACGTGAATAGTGAGGAAACAGTAATACAACCAGGAGCCAAACCTGGTGATATAAGATTTAAAGATCTGGATGATAACGGAAAAATAGATCCTGATGACAAAGCTTTTAGTGGGGTTGGTATACCAAAATATAATTTCAGTTTCAGCCTCGATGCGTCTTATAAATCCTTTGATTTGTCGGTGTTGTTGCATGGAGCAGGTGGGCATAAAATATATAATGGTAACAGGTATTATTATGAATCGATGCGTACCAAAAGAAATTTATTTGCATCCACTTTAAATGCCTGGACAACCGAAAATAGGAGTACATCTATGCCAAGAGCGGTTATTGGAGATCCTAACCAGAATAGCCGGGAGTCCACACGGTTCCTGGAAGATGGAGATTTCATGAGAGTTAAAAATATCCAGTTGGGTTATACTTTACCTGGCGAATTAACACAAAAAGCAAGGATTCAAAGGGCTCGTCTTTATGTGAGTGGTCAGAACCTGTTTACTTTCACCGATTATTCCGGTCAGGATCCTGAAATTGGACGATCCGATGTGTGGAGTCCCGGATTGGACACTTCACTGTACCCCATGTCCAGGATGTTCTTATTTGGTGTTCAAATGACTTTCTAAACAAAAAACAATGACGATAATGAAAAGATATATAGCATATTTTATTTGTGGGTTACTCCCCTTTCTTTGGGCTTGTGAGGATGAATTTTTGACACAGAAACCCGATGATAAATTGACCAGTGATGCTTTTTACAGAAACCAGGCTGATGCAGAAGCTGCCCTGGCAACAGTTTATGCCCAAATTGGAGCAGCAGATCGTTGGAATGTAACCGAAGTAAACTTTGTAGTGGAACATTTTCGTTCAGATATGTGCATGCCGGGTCCCGACCGATACGCAGACTGGACAGCAATATCAACTTTTAGCAATACCGAGGGCAATAGTCGAAGTACTATTTATTGGCAGGATGCCTATCGGGGAATATTTCATGCTAATCAGGTAATTGAGAAGGTGGGTGCCATGAATGAGGAGAAAATAAAAAAGGATGAACGGGATCGTATTGTGGCAGAAGCAAAATTTTTGAGAGGACTGTTACACTTTCGCTTGTTAAATAACTGGGAAAAAATTATTCTTCAGGACAAAGCACCTGCAGGTGAAGCTGACTTGTCTAAGCCACTAAGCGAAAGAGATGATGTATGGAAGCTGATCGAACAGGATTTTAATGATGCTATTTCAGTACTGCCGGAACAATATATAAAGTCTAAGCAGGGAAGAGCTACAAAAGGAGCTGCTATTGGATTTTTAGGGAAAGCCTTGTTATACCAGGGTAAATTTGGTGATGCAGCAGAGCAATTGGAAAAATTGGTGGTCGATAAGATTGGTAACTACGATTTGGTCAATAATTTCAAGAGTAATTTTGACGGATCGAATGAGAATAACAAGGAATCTGTTTTTGAGATTCAATACTCTTCTGTGAGGTCAAACGGTCGTCATATTGGACATGTCAGCGCGAAGTTTACCTCAGCACCGGAAATTGGTGGATGGGGAAACATTGAAGCAACGCAAAATATGGTGGATGAATTTAAAGCTGAAGGCCAGGTTGCATCTACGGGTAAATACGATACACGCTTGTATGAAACCTTATTTTTTAACGATACGGATGTAGACATTTTTGGTCAATCCTATAGCTATGTTTTTGGGGCAGAATCGAACAGGGCTATCTTTAGAAAGTACACCTTAAGCGATATTCCTGAAGAAGATAATTCAGCCTGGTATTCATCACAGAATATACCATTGTTACGTTTTTCAGATGTATTATTGATGTATGCAGAGGCTATAAATGAAACAGAAACAGCGGATGCTGCCAAGCCTTTTATTGACCGTGTTAGAGCTCGGGCCCACATGCCTGTGTTATCTGCCGGATTATCTAAAGAGCAGATGCGCAATCGTATCATGCATGAACGAGCAGTTGAATTAGCCTATGAAGGACATCGTTTCTTCGATCTGAGACGTTGGGGGATGGATTTGTTGGAGAACAAAATGAAGAATAGCGGGAAACCGGGAGCTGAGAATTTCTCTTCGACAGATAAGGCTTATTTCCCAATTCCTGAATCCGAGACAAATTCGAATAGTGCTTTGTAATAATCAAAATATAAACAGATGAAACCGGCATGGCCGGAGCAAATAATTAGTCCACTAAGGTGGGTAGCCTGCTCCGAACTCGATTCGGAAGTGGAAATTGCACCGGCTATCAAGGTTTTGTTAATTTTTAGACAGATGAAAATATTAATATATTCTTTAATAATAATATTGACGGCATCTTTTATGTGGTCATGCGAAACAGATGGTCTCTTTGATTCAGAACAAGAGTCTTCTGTGGTAATGTGGGATGCTGAAACCTACAAAGCTAATGTGATCATCTCACCACTTGAGGAAAAAATCGATGTGATCCGCTTAAGGTTATTTGGTAAAAAAGCCCAACAAGATATCGCGGTACAAATTGAGCTTGATCCTTCTACCACTGCCTTGACGGGTGTGGAGTTTGATATTCAATCAACCGATCTGGTAATAAAAGAAGGAGAGAGTTTTGTTGAAGTGCCTTTTTCTATTGATAATGAAAAGTTAGAAGCGGATGTCGAGAAAAAAGTGGTGCTGAATATAAAAACAGTGGGTACAGGTGCTCGCAACTCCAATGGGAAGACAACCATTTCTTTAAATAAAATTTTGTATGATGTGTCCGGTTGGGAAGGAGATTATATATTTGAAGCGGACAATGGTGATTGGACCAGAGATGCTTCTGTATCTGCTACAGGTAAACCATATGAGTTGGTGATCAAGAACTTTTGGGGTAATGGCCTTGAAATGGAGGGAACGGTGGATGCCTCAGATTTAAATAATATTAAATTTATTGTGCCGGCGGGAACTAAATTAGACAATGGTTGGGATAGCAAGGGAGCCTGGTGGTTAAAAAATGATTTAATTGCCACTCTGGATGATGAAAATTTCATTATGGACATTATTCAATTCGACTATGTTACAGATGACGGTAGCGAAGGTAGTTTCCCTTGGTGTAGTGCAGCCTGTAAGATGATAAAGAAATAGAATTATTCAAATAATATTGATAATAGAGCCTGTTAAGTCGGGCTCTTATTCCATTGTAAATTGATTAATGTTATTTTTTGAATAATGACTTCATATATAGTAATTGCTTTATTTGGTCTGGGCATAGGGTTTGGAAGACTGTTTCGCGAAAAGAAAAAAACACGGAAGAATGTAGATTTGGCTGTTACATGGTCAGTGTATCTGTTACTTTTTTTATTGGGTATTTCGGTTGGTATTAACAAAGAGATCATCAATAATTTTTCACTAATAGGTTATAAGGCCCTATGGTTAACTTTAGGAGCCGTTCTTGGGAGTGTTTTATTGGCCAAAGTAGTTTATCAATTGTTTTTTAAAACCCATAATCAAAAATAACAATGAAGGGAAGTTTAATTATTCTGGCTTTTTTTTCGGTGGGTTTATTAGGTGGTATACTCAATTATTTTCCACAATGGCTACTCTCTGAAGATTTAACTACTTATGCTTTGTTCGTATTAATGTTTTTAGTGGGCATTAGTATCGGGAGTGATACATCTGCATTTTATGTGCTTCGTAAAATAAATTTTAAAATTGTACTGGTGCCCTTACTGGTTGTAGTAGGCAGTTTAGCTGGAACAGCACTGGTATCTTTGATGTTAAAAGATATTAATGCTAAAGAAGCCATGGCAGTAGGTGCAGGATTTGGTTATTATTCATTGTCAAGCATATTTATTAGTGAGTTGAGTGGAAAAGAGCTGGGGGTCATTGCCTTATTGTCAAATATCTTTCGTGAAATAATTACTCTGTTAGCGTTACCTATTATGGTTCGGTTCTTTGGTAAGTTGTCGGGCATTGCTTCAGGTGGAGCAACTGCCATGGATACTACCTTACCCATTATTGTCAGATTTAGCGGTAAAGAGTATGGCATTATTGCAATTTTTAGCGGAATGGTTCTCACAATACTAGTACCTGTCCTGGTTACCTTAATTTTAGAGGTGCTGTAACATCTTATGTTTGTAGGCTGTATGCTGCTAACCTGCGCGGTCAACTTTTTTCAATATTTCACAATGAAAGATTATGCAAAAGATATTTCTTTTATTAATTGTCTGTTCTTTTTGTGGTAGTAAAACCATAAATGCTCAGCAGCAAAAAGTGGTGATTGGTTCACCTATATGTTCCAATCCTGTAATTTATAAAAACTCAAAAGGGAAAAACATCACATTATTTCCATATGGTGACAATATCTTTAATTATTTATTAACCGAAGATGGAATTCCCTGTTGTCGGAAGAATAATGGGTATTTCTATGCTTATTATAAAGAGAATGAATTAATCGTTACTGATAAAGAAGTAGGGGTTACACCTTTAAATAAGTATCATCAGGAAAAATACAAAACATCTTTATTGCAGGTTCAGGATGCTGTAAATACACAATATCCAAAGTTAAAGTCAATTCAGACAACGCATTCAGTTCCTTCCAAAGGTGATTTGAATATTCTGCTGCTATTAGTAGAGTTTTCGAATAAAAAACATCAAATTGGAAAAGCAGATATAGATGCGTTGTTTAATGATCCGGGCACACTTGAAAAAGCCGGTTTTAAGGAATTCTATGAAAAGGCTTCACACAAGCAGTTAAATATAAATGTTGATGTTGTCGGTTGGTATAGCTGTAACGAACCTTATACTAATTTCTCTGAATCAAAAGGAATGTACCTAACGGGTAACCTGGTGCGAAAAGCTGTGGATGAGGCTGAAAATGATGGTGTGGATTTCTCAAAGTATGATAATGATAAAGACGGAAAGGTGGATGCCATTATCGTGATGCATGCAGGATTGGGTGCTGATAATTTTGGTGAAGAACGATATATATGGCCGCATTCATGGAGCCTGTCGGGTACAGTGAATAAGGCTGTTAATTACGATGGTGTTAAAATTGATAATTACGTGATAGCCTGCGAAACAAGGCAATATAACGGTGTTGTTCAGGCTGCCGGTATCGGTACTTTTGTACACGAATTTGGCCATGCTTTGGGTTTGCCCGATTTATATGACGGTTCCGGTCGATCTAATGGGCTGGGACACTGGGCTATAATGTCGGCTGGTTCCTGGCTCGACAATGGCTACCGGCCATCAAACTTTTGTGCCTGGTCACGTTATAAGTTAGGATGGGAGCAACCCATCGAAAAAAACTTCGATAACTGGGGGCAAGTGACTCTTCGGTCAATGAATAGTCATCCGAATCAGTTGGCAAAAGTCAACACTAAAAGCGATGATCAGTATTTTCTTGTAGAAAACCGTCAGGCTGAGATGAATGATATTGCTCAGCCAGCATCGGGTCTTGCTGTTTATCAGGTAAGTAAAAAGATGATGGTTAAAGAGAGAGGTGTTAATGATAATCGTAGGTATCCCGGCATTCGCTTACTTGAAGCCGATTTTGAGTATAATGAAGGTTTATATGCTGCTAAAGACCGGGGATCAGCAAATGATTTATTTACGGCAGATCATAGCGAGCTCAAGTTAGATGCTAATACGATGCCATCCACCAAACTTTTCGATGGAGGATCATCAGGAGTGTCTTTTGCCCATATAAAATCATTGGACGAAGGTGTAATGTCTTTTGAAATTGTACAGCCAGATCCTGTGTTGTCGTGGTATGGAGATATGTGGAAGGAATCATATTTGAATGACGGGAGTATCAGAAACAGTATCAGAGTTGAACTGGAAGGAGATGAATTTAACTTTATTGATGATCACTTGCCAGCCAGCTCATATACGGTCAGTAATATGCCGGAAGCTTATACCATTAGTGCCAAAAAAATAAGTGCAGTACAACTTGAATTTATGCTCGAAGGTAAAGCACCTTTACATGAAGCTGAAAATAACCTCGATAATGTTGCTATACACTTTGCACGTGAAGCATTTATGACAAAAACATTGGATGAGGTTCAATTCCCGGAGAAAGAAAATATTAAAATTCATTATTTCAACAAGGAAGAGGGCGCTCGCTTGTTTGTCGAGGATTTTGAAAATGTAGTACCACCTGCATTACCTCATGGATGGCATGCGTATGATGGTGACCAGGGCACAGTAAATAAATGGAAGACCGGGGTGGGTACGAACCATACAACGGGAGGTGCTTATGGCATGCAGTTCTTTGGCAGTAACAGTAATAAGGAAGTGTTCTGGCTAATATCACCAGCTATTGATACCAAGGGGTATGAAAGCCTGGAATTTTCTTTTTGGCAGAAATATGTGCTTAATGGAGAAGCGGGAAACAAGGTGGCGGTATCATTGGATAAGAATACCTGGACAGAGATTTACAATGGACACCCCGAACAAAGTGAGGTGTGGGAGGAAACCATAGTGACTTTACCCAAAAGTTTTAAAGGCGAAGTGATTTATCTGGGATTTTGTATCGATCAGGAGATGGCACGTGGCTGGTTCTGGGATGATGTGAGTGTTAAAATCAACGAGGATAATGCCATATGGGATTTGCAGGCCAACCAGGCTGTGGTTGTGCATTACGATGACGTGCTTCAGCAACTACATTTTAATACGGTATCGCCGGTAAAGCAGGTCGATGTAATTAATTTGGTGGGACAGCTGCTTATAAGCCGTAAAAACCAGATGAATGTATCTGTAAGTGCCTTGAAAACCGGAGTATATATTGTTGTTGTTCATACAGGAGATGGGAGGGTTATCGCTATGAAATTCAGGAAATTAAATTAATAATTTATTCACTAACTAAGATGAAACTATTTTATATTATCATATTACTATTTTCTTTTTTAACCGCCATTGCTCAACAACAGGGGCAAGTGGATTGGGAAAACACTGAAGTTTTCAATATTAACAAAGAACATGCTCATGCCACTTTTATCCCTTTTGATGTGGAGGATGTAAATCCGTGGCGTAATAAGTATGACAGTCCGTTTATTAAATCGCTTAACGGCACCTGGAAATTCTCATTTGTGAAGACTCCTGCCGACAGACCTATTGATTTTTATAAAGACGGTTTTGATGTGAGTGGGTGGAGTAATATTGAAGTGCCTGGAAATTGGGAGATACAAGGTTTTGGTACGCCTATTTATACTGATGTGTCATATCCTTTCCCTGCTAATCCACCTTTTATACCGCATGACTTTAATCCGGTAGGAAGCTATAAAAAGCCATTTAAGATACCTGCAGATTGGAAAGGAAAAGAGATATTTATCCACCTGGGGAGTGTAAAATCGGCTTTTTACATTTGGGTAAACGGACAAAAAGTGGGGTATAGCCAGGGCAGTAAACTGCCGGCTGAATTTAATATCACGCAATATCTTAGTAAAGGAGAAAATACTGTGGCCCTGGAGGTATACCGTTTTAGTGATGGTGCTTATCTCGAAGATCAGGATTATTGGAAGGTAAGTGGCCTGGAACGTGATGTTTTCCTGATGGCTCGTCCCAGGTTTCACCTAAATGATTTTTTTGTAAAGGCAGACCTGGAAAATGATTATCGTGATGGGGTGTTTAATGTGACAACACGATTTAGAGGGGAAAACAGAAATGAAGATCAGGTAGAAGTTTGTTTATTGTACGGAGATAAAGAAGTTTACAAGGCAAATGGAAAAGCCGGGAAGTCTCAAAAGTTTGTCACCAAAATTGATTCGGTTAAAACCTGGAATGCGGAAATTCCTAACTTATACACCTTAATACTGAACCATAAAACCAAGGAAGGGAAAGTGATTGAAAGTTTGACCCGTCAGGTGGGTTTTAGAAGTGTTGAGATCAGCGGTGGTCAATTGTTGGTGAATGGAAAACCCATTCTGATTAAAGGAGTGAACCGTCATGAACATGATCCGAATACATGTCGTGTTATTTCTGTAGAAAGCATGGAGAAGGATATTCGTCTGATGAAGCAATTTAATATTAATGCTGTACGTACCAGCCATTATCCAAACTGCGAAGAATGGTACGACCTGTGCGATAAATACGGAATGTACCTGGTAGGTGAGGCTAATATTGAGTCGCACGGCATGGGGTACGAACCTGATAAAGCCACAGCAAATCAGCCGATGTGGAAAAATGCTTATCTCGACAGGGTGGAGCGAATGGTACAACGCGATAAAAACCATCCTTCAATCATTATCTGGTCCATGGGTAATGAGTCAGGAAACGGCCCTAACTGGCAGGCTTGTTACGACCTAATAAGGGAGATCGATGATACCCGTCCTGTTCAGTCAGAAGATGCCGGAGATGCGCCATGCACTGACATTATTTGTCCGATGTATGCCCGCCCGTGGCATTTAAAAAGACATACCAATCGCTTACAAACCCGACCGCTCATTTTATGCGAATATGCCCACGCTATGGGAAACAGCGTTGGTAACCTTAAGGATTACTGGGACTTGATATATAAACATCATCAACTACAGGGAGGATTTATCTGGGATTGGGTAGATCAAACATTTGCCATAAAAGATAAAAAAGGAAATGATATATGGGGGTATGGTGGCGACATGGGCTTTGCAGGTGTTGTTAACGACAGTAATTTTTGTGCCAACGGATTAGTCGCTGCCGACCGTACCCTAAATCCACATATATGGGAAGTGAAAAAGGTATATCAAAACTTTCATTTTGAGGCTGTGCCAATGGCTAGCCATCAAATAAAAATCACCAATAGATTTGATTTTAAAAATACTGAGAATTACATTTTCTCCTTTGTAATTAGCGAGGATGGGAAAGCTATTGATAAGGGAGAAATAGATGTGCCAATAATAAATGCCGGGGAATCATTAGTTGTAGATATCCCGTATAAAACAATTTCTCCTCAACCGGGTGCAGAATATTTTATTAAACTGGAGGCCAGATTGATAAATAGCGAACCAATGCTGGGTTCAAAGCACTTAGTTGCCAGTGAGCAAATACAACTTCCGATAAAAACGAAAGCACCGATTCGGGAGCTATCCGGTAAGTTAAAAACATCTAATAAAAAGAATGTCCTGCATGTAAAAGCAGGTAAAGCCAGTCTTTCTTTTAATCAGACAAAGGGTACCTTGGTTAGTTATACGGTGGACGAGGTGGAATTACTGAAAGGTGAACTACGCCCAATGTTCTGGCGGGCCTTAACAGATAATGATTTGGGAAATAGTGCTTCTTCGAGACTTGCTGTATGGAAGGAAGCAGGCGAACGAATGACTTGTACTGATTTTAAGGTTGGAGAAATAGCAAATAAGTCAATGAAGATTAAGGCTACCTTGTGGGATGACGTAACTAAATCGGTAGTTAATTTACAATATATTGTATTTGCCGATGGGTTAGTAAAGGTTCAATATCAGTTTTTGGCCGATGCTCATCTTTTACCGGAACTCCCCAGGGTTGGAATGCATGTGTTGCTGAATAATGAACTTAACAATGTGCAGTGGTTGGGCAGAGGTCCTCACGAAAACTATGCAGACAGAAGAAGCTCTGCTTTTATAGGACATTATTCTGGGTCAGTAGAGGATCAGTATTTTCCTTATGTACGACCGCAGGAAACAGGATACAAAACTGATGTGAGATGGATAAGTATACTAAATAATTCAGGTGTTGGATTATTAATTAAAAACAATAGTACGCTTTGTGCCAATATTCTTCCATTTGATTATAAAGAGTTATATCACAAAAAGAAAGATGAACCGTTAAAGCATGGAGCTTCAGTGGAAAGAGGGGATGCGTATTCATTTTTTGTCGACTATGCACAAACAGGTGTTGGGGGTGATAATAGCTGGGGAGCAAGAGTCCATCCTGAGTATTGTTTGCCTGCGGGGGAATATAAATACTCTTTCTATTTGGTACCTGTTTTAAGAAATGATGAGGTTAAATCTTTAGGTAGGCTGAATTACGACTAGTTCTTAGTGAATTTATAAAAATATTTTATGACAACACTTCGTTAGAAAGTGATATAAAACATTGATTATCAATAAAATAAGCAGTTAAATTATTTGTTTAAATCCCTGGTAATCAGTATCTTAATAGAGAATTTCGACAACTTCATTAAGGTGATTATCAGGGGAAATAATATTTATAAAACACACATCTATAGCGTGTTAGAAAAAATGTCAAATATCAATAAAAGGAGAAAAGACTTTGTAACAGAGACTCTGATCCTATTTTTATGCATTAAAGGGCGTATTAACTTTTTGCAGTTAGGACGCTATGGTAAGCATAAAGAACAAAGATACCGTCAACAATTTGAAAAACCATTCGATTTCTTAACATTCAACAAAGAACTTGTTTTGTCGCATGGAAGTGGTCGGTATGT
>NZ_JBQTGI010000035.1:0-41099 GCF_052400645.1 Saccharicrinis sp. GN24d3 | reverse complement strand
TTTTTTTGACGCTTTTTTGACAATTTATGAGCCTGAGGACAAACCGTTTTTTGGGTGGGTAAGCTCCGTTTTATCTATTAAGAGAGAAATAAGGAATTCCGGAACGTGTGTTTAAGAGAGCAGATAAAGTATGGCAGTATCCGCATTGGGATCCTATTGTTCAGCCAAACTATAATGAATGGTACGATCAAACCCATTTAAAATGGTATTGATTGCTTTAGTGCCCAATGGTTTTCCTCTGTTAGTTGCTGGAGCCATTCTGGGGTATGCGCATATAGAGATTGATGCTTCCATCTCTATTATATTTGCCATAGGTTATGTGATAGCGGTGGATGACACGATTCATTTTTTTGGTAAGTTCAGGTATGAACAACAAATGAGTGGAGATGTGAAGCAATCAATATTATTATCATTAAACTCTACAGACAAGGCCATGATACTTTCATCTTTAATTTTGTTTTTTGGATTTCTTATTTTGCTGACATCTCCATTCAGGGAGACATATTAAAATGGATTATTGGTTAGTATCGTTGTTTGCATTGCACTAATAGCCGATTTATTATTGCTACCAGCGCTTTTGTTAGTGTTTTTTGATAGGAAAAATAAATGAACCCTTCGAGGGTATCAAAACATTACTTTATAATGAAGAAACCAACTATGCTAATTTTGTGCGCATACTCAATGAAGCCTATCATGCCTAAAACCTTGTAAAACCAGGTCTAATAGGAGGGGCGGTTTACGATAGTAATGATTTATACGAGTTCTGAAAAACAAAATACCCCGAGAATCAAGATGAACCTCGGGGTAAAGTGTTATCTAGATGCAATCATATTTAATTAAGTTCCATTCTGAAGACATTGGCTATATCATCCAACTCGGCATCCGGAACAGTTAATTCGAAGTTGATATCTCCAAAGCCCCATTTACACTCCGTGTTTGATCCCATAAGGGTAATCTTTTTAATTCCTTCTTCAGGATAGTATTTGTGTAAACCTAATTCTTTGGTAGAAATCACGGAGCCTGGTTCCGGTTTACCTAGTACAAAAAGATATAGATATTTGCCATCTTTAGATTTTAGGAAACGAGCATCCTTTGCAGTATATTTTTGGGTTGCCGATTGACCACCGTGTTTTCCTTCTTCTGCTTTCGCATTTCCAAATCCTTTGATTGAGTACGGACGTGTTTCATAAACTGCCTCACTGTATTTCTTCATCCATTTTCCAACACGCTTTAAAATATCTCTTTGCTCCTGGTTGATCACACCATCAGCTGTTGGAGACACATTTAAAAGAACCACTCCGTTTTTACTCCAAACGTCGATCATGTTTCTCACCACCATTTCAGGTGTTTTATAAGTCTGTCCTTCAACATAACTCCAAGATTTATTACTAAGCGTTACATCCGTTAACCATACCGACTCCGATAAGTCTTTTTTACCCCCTTGCTCAATATCCAATACTCCAACAGTTTTAGGTATAGCGGCTTGCTTATATGCGATAATTACCTCTTGATTTTTCTTTTTAGCCTCGTTTAAATAGTAAGCGGCAAATTTCTGGCGATATTCCAATGGAATCATTCTTAACCAAACGTCAAACCAGATAATATCGGGAGAATACTGATCAATTACCTCTTTTAATTGATCGAACCAGTACTCATTAAATTCATCCGCCGGAATGTTACCATACATCTTTGCAATCTCGGCATCTTTTGAAGCGGTTGCTGTTCCCGGAACATGAGCAAAATGACTGTGATAAGTAGCAAATTTTTCAGGATTTCCTCCGTGACGCTGTAAATTACGGGCATGGTGGAAGGTTGCGATGAATTTCATATCGCGCTTTTTAACGGCTTTAGATAAAAGACCGGTGATATCTTTCTTAGGACCTTTGTCTGCCGAGTTCCATGGATTTACCTCACTGTCCCACATGGCAAATCCATCATGGTGCTGCGAGCACGGACCAGCAAATTTAGCTCCCGCATCTTGAAATAGCTGCGCCCATTCTTCTGCATCAAACTTCTTTCCTTTAAACATAGGAACAAAATCGTGGTAGTTAAAATTCTCCAACTCACCATATTTTTTAATATGATGTTGCTTTACTTTACCATCTCTGTACATATGGAATGGATACCATTCTGAATAAAAAGCAGGAACAGAATATACACCCCAGTGAAAATATATACCGAATTTAGCATCCGAAAACCATTCAGGTGCCTCGTTGTGGGCCGATAGAGATTCCCAGCTTGCTTCGTACTGATCATTTTCTATCTTTTCTTGGTTTATAGTTTGGGTATAACATGGTGCCAATACCAAACTAAGGAGTAATAGTGATAATAGGTGTCTCATTATTATTTGATTTTTGTTATTCCTCTGAAAGTGTTAAAAGTAATGAAATCTCCATAGGGTAGAAGGGAGGTTTTAGGGTTTTAGGGTTGCAGAACAAAATACCCCCTTTTTTTGTGACTTTTTTTCACTTAAACAAGTTGACTTTGTAACTTTTTATTATGCGATTCAAGATCTCTTTTCCAAGTAAAGTCCATGTCAACCTGTCATTCATTCTACTTATCGGAATAATATGGCTAGAGTAAGGCAAAGGTGACTTGCCAACGTACTTACAATTGGATTGAGCACTTATAATACTCAATTGTTACCTGACCATACTGTTAATGAAGGATTAGCCCTTAGTACAATCCTGGCAACAGTCATATTTTCCATCAACTAACTTTAATAGGAAAAAAAATCATTAGATGTGTATTTTATCATCAACGTGCATGAAGTTCAATTTACTTTGCTTTGATGCGGTCAATTACCCATCGTAATATATTGTCGTTATTTTGCGAAAAACTATCCCAATCGTAATTCAGTAAAACATCGGGTTGAACGCCAGCAGTGCGTGTTTCCTGAATGTTGAAAAATCGCTTGGAATAACATACTACCAGTTTGGAATTTGGAAGTTCAAAGCTGTCCATGTCCTGATAACCCGTTGGGTTTGAACCGCTGGGTTCGCCGACGATTTTGGCATTCAGCAGTTCCCGGTAAAGAGCTGTATTGCTTGTGGCTGCCGAAAAAGTTACATTGTCGGAAAGAACATAAACGCCCGATTCCCAATCGACAGGGTCGGCCAGGTTTAAGGCATAGGCAAGCACCAATCCCGTGTACAAATCGCCGCCACCATTATTTCGCATGTCAATTACGAGTTGCCGGATGTTGGCCTCGAAAATGTGACCTACGATTTCTTCCCCAATAGTCATCATCTCCTCAAATGTCGGATAGCTTTCAAAATGAATGTATAGTCCATCAGTACCTGCAATTGGAGCGTACCAAAAATCTTGTGTTTTTATGTTTCCGGGAGTTTTTATTTCGGGAACAGCAATTTTTAGTTCCCTGAATACATGATTATTGTATTCATCCTGGCTTAACCCATGTAGTGTTTTTGTTTGTAACAGGCCCGTTTCATCCGTAAAGGTAAAAGAAGCTGCAGTTTTTTTGTTAGTTATTCCAAGCCCGTATAACAGTTCCGAAAAATTTAAATACTGGGATGTTCTCGTTTTTCGGGAATATTCGTTTTCGACAAACTGTGCTACTTGCTCTACCTTCTTTGCAACTTTATTTATGGAGTAATCATTTATCTTAACCAACTCTTTTCCTAATAAATAGCTGTACATTTCATCCACACGGATTACTTTCCATTTTCCTTCAAAGTTTTTTAGCTCAAACGGATAATTATGGGTTTGCTGATTACGGAATGAGATGGCCGTATGTCCATCGCCAATTTTACGGGTAAGCCGCATTAATTCAATGGCAATCTCCAAATCTGACCTAGACTCCAGCAAAGTTTCAATTGATTGTAACTCTTTTTCAAACTCCGCTTTATTGATGGTATGGTAAACATTGATGTGGTTTTGTTCCAACCCCATTTTATACGCATCTAAATCTTCTAACCAGGCAGCTTTGCTGAGTTCCTGAGAGAACAAAATTAATGAAACGAGAAACAAACCAAGAGTTATAACAATTTTCTTCATTATTTACTTATTTAAGATTTTTCTGAGTGTATTCACATCATTTCCGATTATGGTTATAGCATGAACCGGACAGCTTTTACCTTCATTCCATTTCCCCATTTACCTTCAAATATAGCAAAAGGATATGTGTTAATGGAAAGGTTTTTTTTGTCCGGAACATTCGTAAAATGATGTGATTTAGGTGAAACACAAATATGGGCGACCATGGGTTTTTATTAAAATTGCTTCCTGATGATAATTATCATACGAAACAAATAGATAGAATATTTTGTTTAAAGGTTTGTGATGAACAGAATAGTATATAGAATTTTGATATGCATAAATTTTTCTGCTGCATTGGTAATTCTTATACACCTGATGGCACACAACAGAACCAAAGGTACATACTTATGGGTCGTAGGTCTGCTAACACTCGTTTTGTCAATTAGTGTTCCCGGCGGTATTTATGGTATGGCTGAAAACCATAAAAAATGGCCTAATTATTAATGTGGCTGATCCGTTGATTTTATAGTATGGCCTTTTGTTGTTTATCTATATTTTTGTGCTTACTAAAAGATGGTTATTTTATGACTAGCGAAACAGGATCAAAACATACTGTTAACCAAGCGATAAGAGATAAAACTATTGCTGTTCTGCCATTTGTAAACATGAGTGGCAACAGGGATTTTGAATATTTCAGCGATGGCATAACCGAAGAAATTATCAATGCCCTCGCAAAAGTAGATTCCTTAAAAATAACTTCCCGTACATCTTCATTTGTATTTAAAAACGCAAACAAACCTGTCGAACAAATTGCTAAAGAACTGAAGGTTGAAGTGGTTTTAGAGGGGAGTGTGAGGCTGGCAAAAGATACAGTGCGTATTACTGCACAATTGATTCAAGCGGAGCATGATTTTCACTTTTGGTCGGAAACCTGGGACCGGAAACTCGAAAACATCTTCGAAGTACAAGATGAAATCAGCTTGCTGATTGCCGATAAACTCAGGGAACAGTATGGTCACTTTGAAATACAGGAACATTTGGTGCCCAGGAAAACCGCTAATATATCCGCTTACGATTATTCTTTAAAAGCCCGATTTCACTTTAACAAATGGAATCCCGAAGACGTAAGGAAATCCATTGATCTGAATGAAATGGCCATATCCATAGACCCCAAATTTACCGAAGCTTATGTTGGTTTGGCCGATGCATATAGTTTTTTAGCGGTAACAGAAATGATGCCTTCTGAAGCAGCCTGGTCAAAAGTTAAGGAATACATACAAAAAGCGAAGACACTCGATGCTAACAATGCCGGAGTATATTACCAGTTAGCAAACCTATATTTTTTTACGGAAGCAGATTTTAAGTCTGCGCTGGAGTATGCATTGAAAGCATTGGAATTAAACCCGAATTATGTACAAGTTCTACAATTTACATCTTTACTTTATATACTATCGGGAAACTTGAAGAAGGGAAGAAGTCATATTGATTTAGGGTTAAAAATTAACCCTCTTTCACACGAAACCTTATTCTATAAAGCATACTATTACTATCGTATGGAAGAATTTGGCAAAGCACTGGATATATTTAATAAAATGCTGGAAGCTAATCCGAAGAACATCCCGGGCATTGTTCAAAAATGTTATTGTTTGATTCATCAGGGGCAACCTGATAAGGCATTAGACTATCTCGACAGCATTTCTAAAGACCTTCTTCCGTCCGATGAATATTTAGGAATAGCTTGCCTTGCCAATATGTTCATAAGTAACAACAACGAATCAGCGGAAACCCTTTTTTTAAAACTGCAGGAGGCAGCACAAAACAAAACTTCGTTCCAAGCACATTCGTACCTTTATCTGGCCTATGCCATAGCCAACAAACCCGACGAAGCATTCGACTGGCTGGAAAAGATGATTAATATAAATTCACCCATTATTTTAATAAGTTTTGCCGATCCATTTGTTAACATTTTAAAAAAGGATGCACGTTACTTAAGTTGTCAACAAAAACTATTTCCGGTTACGAAATATGAGGATTTAGAAAAAGCAACAAAAACACCTTTATTGGATGAGTCCACAACTGTAAAATATAGTGAATTCTTGCTCAAATTTATTGAAGAAGAAGAACCCTTTCTTGTGCCAAACCTGTCGCTTCGGTCTTTAGCAGAACAAGTACAAATCCATCCCAATAAACTTTCGTGGTTACTTAACGAGCAGTTAGGCCAAAACTTTAATGAGTTTATTAATCATTACCGGATCGAATATTTTAAAACCCTTGCCCAAAACCCTGATTATTCACACATCTCGCTGTTGGGTTTGGCGTATGAAAGTGGTTTCAACTCAAAAACCGTTTTTAATACTTATTTTAAAAAAGAAACTGGGATGACCCCGAAGGAGTTTCTTAAAAAGCGCCAATTATAGAATATATGATAATAACTTCGTTCTGACATCTTCAAATCCAGCTACCCTTGTAGCGCTGTTACAGACAATTTTTTGGGCCAGATAGCTCAAAAAAATGTGAATTGTTTAAAATTGAATAGTATCATTATACAACTCAAATTTTCTCATTAAAATTGGATGGGTAACAGGTATGCCTGTTGATGCAGATAAAGCATTTTTAAGGATACAATTAAAAATGACAGACAGTCTTTGCTTTATTGATAAAACCAATAATGAAATACTATATTAAATTTCATTGGTGTCCGGTAAAGTTTTCAAAATATTTGTGAGAATGTTGTATTGTAAGGTTTGTGGGTAGTTTCACTTACAGCGGGGTTGCTTTTCCACCTCTGATAAAATGCGTTAAGAAAATCGAAGAGTGAAGCGTAAAAATTAAAGCTGTTAGAGCGTAGCGAGTTCTTTGATTATAGCGAAAAGATTTGATTTTTAGTAATTTTATCAGCAGTGGCGGCATTTTTTGTTTCGTTTTTGCTGCTGTAGGCAAAAATGAAAAGCCCGTCGGCTTGAGACAAAATGAGATGTTTCAATTGAAAATAGTTTTACCGGACAATAGTGATTAAATTTATTGAAAAAGACCGATACAAAGCTGATTTAGAAGTTAAAAACTTTGAACAACCTGTAGGTATGTGTAAATATCAAGTACCCGAAATTATGCTTTTAACCGGAGAATCACCAAACAGTTTTCTGAAGGAATACCGTTTATTATCTATTAAAGGTACTTAACGGGCATCTAAAATACATAAAACAAGGGGTTGCTGAAACCGGGTATAGCACCCCTCCGGTGAGTTGAAACAAGTTACTGAAACGCCTTGTTATGAAATAGTCTAATTGCATAGGAGGATTTCTAATGCCTATTGCAGGTTTAAATCAAGCTTGAGAAAGACGATATAGGAACATGCAAACCATTTTGTAAATTGGCTATGAACCAAGGTTTAACAGTCAAATTTATTTTACGAAATGTTTCCATCACAGATTTCAACTTTTACCTTCTGATTACATTAAAACTTGAGCGATTATCCCTACTGCTTTTTTACGGTCTATGAACCAAATGTTCACTTAATATATCTAAATGTGCATATCGTTGGATGTTGAATGCTATACTTTTACAATCAGTAATAATCAAGTATTCATTAAAATTCATTAATGCATACGTAATAAAAATAAGGAGGAACAAACCATGAAAGTAGCAAAAGAAAACATTGAAGTAAAACTGGAAATTCCTGGCGCTACCATACGTCAGAGAACGAATTTTGGTGATGCATCCGGGTTAGGTAAAATAAGTGGTGAGTATTTCAGCCTTGCTGCAGGAGTAGATACCACACCACTCTTTATTGGACTTGAGGGCAACTTATGCCAATGCCCGCACTGGGGATATGTTCTGAAAGGTAAACTTACCGCAACAAATAAGAATGGTGTTCAGGAAACCGTAAACGAAAATGATATGTTTTATTGGCCATCGGGACACAATGTAAAGGTGGATGTGGATGCGGAAATCATCATGTTCAGTCCACAACATGAGCATAATCGTGTTATTGAACATATGATTGAGAAAACCAAAGGTTAAGTTTTTCTGATCTAAAAACGTTTTGGTTTAGAAAAAAAAGTCTTCACAAATTATTCATTTGGAGGTTGAGCTACAAGTCTGGAATTAAACATTCAGACCTTTGTGCAACCTCTTTTTTATTATACACATTATGAACTTGGCTAACCAAACAGTTTTTGGTTGGATAAGTTAGCCGGCATAATTATTCTAGTTTCTATTCGTGAAACACAAGCGTTCCTCGAGCGGCTCAAATACATTAAAAAAGCCAAACAGGTTCGCAATTATAATTCCGAACGTTTCTCCAAATATACGGAACCCTTATCCGCCTTTCGTACTATACATTTGTTTGCGGATAATGAAACGTACATGAAAAAAGATAATTGCACATTTATTATGAACCCATTAAAAATTCATCAGCAAATTTATGACAACGAACAAGGAGTAAATAGGAATCAGCTTCTTTACAAAGCCACAAATGGGAATACACAGGTTTCCTACTCCGCCGGAGCCATGGTTACGGTGGAATTGAGTGAGTTAATGGGAGAAGATAAAGAGAATCTTGCTCTCAGTGATTTTCCGTTGAATCATCCGTATTCGAAGAAACCAACATCTATAGATGTACTTCTTGAATTTTATGCATTTCACCAAACGAAAATGTTACATCTGAGATTAATGGCTTGTTTAAGACAAAATGATATATTTAATGTGGATGATGTGAAAAACCAATAATCAAGGACGACAAGATATTCTTATTCAATTGACAGAGAAAACAAACAATATTTATACATAATTGTTTATTAAAACCTGATGTTATTGGCCAATGCTGCAAATAAACATCGGAGCCATAAATAGCTTACTATAAGTGTATCTTTCCTAAAAAATGTCATTATGACAAAGAAACAAACAAAACAAATACTCAGGGTAGTGTTGGCTATTGGAACCCTAATATCTATGTTTTTTGTGCCTTGGATTTTGCTTAGGGCAATGTTAGTGCCACTGCCCGATACGGTTCAGGAACAGGTAAGTAAAGCGGTGGAATTCGAATTTGACGGAATAATCGTTTATGTGGACAAAGCGGGCAAACCCCCAGCTTATTACACCGCTGGCTGGCACAACCGCCAAAGTAAAATACCTGCCCGCCCGCATGCCTTATTCAAAATTGCCAGTATCAGCAAGTTATATGATGCGGTAGCAATTACCAAGCTGGTAAATAAAAATTTTTTGTCGTTGGATAAAACACTTGCCGATTATTTCCCGGAACTTGTGGGCAGAATTGAACATGCGGAAAAAATCACCCTAAGAATGATGATTCAGCATAGGAGTGGTATCCCCAATATTACCGACACCCCAAACTTTTGGATAGACCCACCGATAAACAGTAAGGATGCGCTTGAACGGGTACTGGATATGCCGGGTAACTTTGAACCCGGGAAAAAATATCAGTACTGCAATACCAATTATTTGTTGATTTCCGAACTCATAGAAAAGGTGGTGGGCTATGACAAATTTCAATTCATCAAGGAGGAAATTTTGATACCGCTCAAGCTTAATAACACTTTCGGCTCCATTCATGATGTAAACATGGACGAATTAATGAGTGGATATTATGTTGGCGTTGAAGAGGATATAAAAACAACTGATTATGGTTCAATGGTTGCTACGGCAGAGGATGTAGGTGTGTTTTTAAGGGCATTAAACAAGGGTTCGGTGTTTGACGAAGGAGAAAAGGAAATTTATTCCTCCATTTACGCATACGAGCATAAAGGTCTCATTCCCGGCTACCAAAGTATTGCTAAATATCACAAAGATATCGACACCGTTGTTATTCAATTTACGAATACCACTAATTTTGATGGATACAACTGGCATTTATCGGAAATCCTATACAGGCGTATTGTCAAAATACTGAGGAATACAACAAACTCATAATGGTAAGTTAACTTTAATCAGGGATATATTAATTCATCTATGGGTAACAAGTTACAAGGTCAAATATTGAAATTATGTAACGAGCATCTAAAAGTCACTCAATACAAGGTAATTCCGAACCTTAACAAAAGAGTCCCGGACTATTGTTTCTTGTAGCTCATTTAGCTTTATGGTTCGACTTTTAAAGAAGTAAGAAATGAAAAAAGCAATTAAAATTATCGTGCTAAC
The DNA here is from genome assembly GCF_052400645.1 of Saccharicrinis sp. GN24d3. Classification (NCBI taxonomy): domain Bacteria; kingdom Pseudomonadati; phylum Bacteroidota; class Bacteroidia; order Marinilabiliales; family Marinilabiliaceae; genus Saccharicrinis; species Saccharicrinis sp. GN24d3. The sequence goes on along the minus strand of NZ_JBQTGI010000035.1, from coordinate 30,944 downwards.
GCCCTTAACCATGGTACTATTCATATTGGTCATTCTTTCGGTTAAATATTCCCCAACTTATGTGTATCGGTTGGTTAGTCAGAATGTGGCCGATGTTTACGACTACCAATATTACGAAAACAGGAAAATTGAAGGTTCAAAAGACACCTTTCGGTTTGCCGAAAAACCGGAAGAGGATTACGTGGAATCATTATTCGAGGATAGGGTGCAGCAATCTGGTTTTCAAAGCTTTGATGAATGGGCTGAAAAATCACGAACCACTGCCTTGATTTTTATCAGACAGGATACCATTCTATATGAGAAATATTTCAACGGTTTTTCTAAGGAATCCTATTTCCATTCCCAATCAATGGCAAAATCGTTTATCTCGTTTTTAATTGGCGCAGCCATAGATGATGGTTTTGTTACATCCGTTGATGATCCGATGACCAAATATATTCCGGAACTGAAAACACGTAATCCGGATTTCGAAAAAATCACGATTAAAAATTTGCTTGAAATGCGTTCCGGTCTGGATTATTTTGAGGGCCATTTCCCGGGCACGTATATTCATCTTCCCTGGCATGATGAAGCAGTAGGATATTACCATCCCAATGTGCGGAAACTATTGCTGAAAAAAGTGGATATAGCATCGGAGCCCGGAAAAAAGTTTCAGTACTGCAATTACAACACCAGTTACCTGGGTTTGATTGTAGAGCGGGCCACAAATAAAACAGTATCGGAATACCTTGGTGATAAACTTTGGTCTCAGATAATGGAATACGATGCCTTGTTTTCAATAGACAGTAAAAAGTCGGGGTTTGAGTATATGCCCAGCCGGTTAATAGCGCGTGCGGTTGACTATGCACGTTTTGGTCGGTTAATGCTAAATGATGGCAATTGGAACGGGAAACCGATCATTTCGGAAGACTGGGTCAGGGAATCTACGCGCGAAAACAAGGACATTCCTCGTGAAATTTATCCGGCATGGCTTGGTGGAGATAATTGCGAGCACACTTATTATAACTATCAGTGGTGGGGAAACACCAATAGTGATGCTACCGTACAGTTTTTTGCCAATGGAAATCTCGGGCAAGCTATTTATGTTATCCCCGATAAAGAAATCATTATTGTACATTGTGGAAATTCCAATCAATTTTTTAGTGCATATGATTTATGGCATGTTGCAGACTGTATAGAGTACAATGAATTTCATCAGTTAATAACTGAAAAGGGAGTAGATGAAGCTGTTATACAATATCGTAGAAAAAAGACATTGCATCCCGATTATTTGCCTTTTGATAAACGTTTTTTAATGGATAAAGGATATGCTTATCTGCATGCAGGAAATATCTTAGACGCAAAAAAAATATTCGCATTAAATATAGCAACATACCCTAACTCATGGAATAATTATAACAACCTGGCTGAAGCTTATCAGAAAAGTGGGAAGAACGATTCCGCCAGACTATTTTACGAAAAATCCCTTAAACTAAAACCGGAAAATAATTGGGCAACGGAGAAATTAAAGATGCTTGAATGATTTTATAACCCGCGATATGCATTAGAAAGTCTATTACACATTGAAATTTGTACTTGCAATGCTCATGACGAACCTCCAATACATAATCCGGGTTTAATCTATTAATTTAAAACAATATGGATACTGCATTGCTGAACCCGCATAAAAAATACCCAATGGTTATGCCGGATGGTACAGAAATAAAAACAGTGGTTCACCTGAACCGGGTGATTCATCATCCCAGGATAGAAATAGGTGATTTTAGTTATTTCGGTCATTTAGAGGTATTAGATGATTATGCAGGGTATTTAGCCCCCTACCTCTTTCCGTTAAGTCCCGAAAAGCTGATAGTAGGGAAATTCTGTCAGATTGCTCACGGTGTAAGGTTTATTACCAGTTCTGCCAACCACAATATGAATGGCTTTTCAACTTTTCCGTTCCACAATTTTATGATGACACCCAATACTACCACTACCGAAATTGAAGCTATGTTTCACGTTCCCGGGAACAAAGGCGATACGATCATTGGCAACGACGTATGGATAGGAATGGAAGCCATTATTATGCCCGGAGTAACCATTGGCGATGGAGCTATTATTGGTGCCCGTTCTGTGGTTGTTAAAGATGTTGATCCCTACTCGCTCGTTGGCGGTAATCCGGCCAAAGCCATTAAGAAACGTTTCTCTGAAAAGACGATTAAAACACTTCTTGAACTAAAATGGTGGGATTGGGAAATAGAAAAAATAGAACAAAACCTGGATTGTATTCTAAACCCAGATATTGAAAAATTATGGCAAGTCAGATGATTAGACTATTGCATTGTTTTGCATATACTCTGCCAAATAACCAGAACGTTATATACCTTATCTAAAATTTAAATTTAGATATGTATTTATTTCCCCATAATCTTTTGACAACCTCCCTGCCATATTTTTTATAATAATCTGCTTTATGCGTGTCGCCAACAGCATTATAAGACTCAATTAATCCCATCAGGATGGGAATGTTATCGGGATACTGTTTCAATGCAATAGAATATTTCTCGATACATTTTTCATAGTCTTTGTTTTGAAAGGATTGTTTAGCCGAATTTATAATTGATTCTATTGATTTTAGGTTACTCTCAAAATAATCATCAGTAATGTCTTTGGCCTTTGTTGTGATAAAACTGCATGGTAACTCACGCGTAACTTTTACAGTAGTGGAGCCCGTCAGTATTCTACTTAATCCAGTTTTTCCTGTGGTACCCATCAGTAACAGATCAATGTCGTTTTCTTTAATGAAATCCAATATCTCCTGATGAGCGACCCCTTCCATTATAACCTTTTTATAAGTTACATCATTTAAGTTTACCTGTTCCAGAAACTCATCAAACTCTTTTTCTTGTGTAGATTTTAATCTTTCGTTTTCTTCAGCATAATCTACTTCAATCCAGATGGAATAGCTGCTGGAAGAAGTATAAGTATGTAGGATCGTCAATTCTGCCTCAAAGCTTTTAGCTAGCGTTATAGCATTAGTGACAGCTCTTAGTGAAGCATCAGAAAAGTCAACCGGGCATAATATTTTCTTGATGCTTTTTAAGTGTTCATGTTTGACAACCCATACTGGTATTTGATTTTTCCTGATGAGCTTCTCTGCAGTAATCCCTAATTTAAAGGAATCCTTTTCTGTTCTTGTTCTTGAACCAACCACAATAACGTTATAGTCATTATTTTGTGCTTCATTAATTATTTTTTCGAAAGGGACACCATGTTCAACGATGCTGTCTCTGACTTCTATTCCATTATCATTAATCTGCGCAATTAGTTTTTCTATTTTTGAACTAACGGATTCTTCAATAAAATTATCCAATTTAGTGCTCAGGTGGTCATCAGAAATGACATGCATTAATGTAATCTGCGAATTATATTTTTTCGCTAACCTGATAGAATTTGCAATAACATATTCTGTTGATTCACTGAAATCAACTGTCACAAGTATATTTTGAAGGAATTTCATAGGCCAAGATTTTATGAATTAGCTGAAAATTGATCTACAACCGTTGAATCTTCTTAAGTTACAAATTTTTTTTTGTATCTGTATCATCCTTAGAAGATTTAGCAATTGAATGGGCCGCTAAGGGTGAGGTCAGATATACAAACACGATTATTAGGATCGATTTTAAAGTAACATCCCATAATCTAAAATAAAACACAACACCGGCAACTATCAGCATTATGCCCAGGGAGGTCGCTTTGGTTGTGGCATGAATTCTACTGTAAACATCTTTAAATCTAATCAGACCGATCGCCGCAATCAAAATCCACAAAGCGCCCAAAACTATTAATACAGAGATAAATATTTGATTCATTTTTTTTTGTTTATTAGCTTTAAAAAGGTGGATATGGCCACGGTTCCAATAAAAGAAACAAGGGAGATAATGATAGCAATATCCACATACATGCTTTGGTTTATTACAATACTGTATATAAAAATAAAGCCCATAGTAATTGAGGCCATTAGGTCCATAGCAGCAATACGATCGTACATACTTGGCCCCTTCACCAAACGAATAAAAGCCAGTAAAAGCGCTAACAGCATACATACAAAGCCAATTAAAACAGCTATATCCAGAACTCCGTCAGTCATTTTTTAAGTTGTTAGTTCAATTATCCTGTCTTGCATTTCTTCAATTTCAGCAACCACATCGCTATCTAGGGTTTTATATAGATAGTGAACGAGTAATTTCTTTTTGTCCCTGTCAATATCCACACTCAATGTTCCGGGGGTCATGGATACAAGGTTACAAAGAAGCAATATGCCTATGTCAGAACTTACTTTTATTGGTACCCATACAAACCCGGGATTTGTGTGCATTTTTGGTGTCAAAATATCATAAGCGATATAGATATTTGCTTGTATCAGCTTCAAGAGATAAAACATCAGGAAGGATATGAACAAATATATTTTCTTCAATGCTCTCATTTCGTTCGGTTTAATACTGCTTCAATATAAACGTTTGGTTCCAGCAATTGGTTGGCTGCGGATAATGTTAATTCGTAAATAGAGGCCGCAAAAACCCCAAGTAAAATGCTGGTTAATGCCAGAACTGCAGATGGAAAAATATCACTAAATGTGATTTTGACATCTTTAGGTATAGTAGTCTTTTCAGGCTGTTTCTTCAGAAAGGCCTCGTTCCATATTTTGATCATCGAATAAAGTGTCAGCATCGCTGTTAGAAGGGCCACTGCAGTAATTAGGTAATGCTTGTCTTCGATACCTGCCTTTATAAGTATAAACTTGGCAAAAAATCCGGATAATGGCGGAATACCTGCCAATGCAAACGCCGGGATGATAAATAATATTGCCAGCAAAGGTCTTTCCTTTAAAAGTCCACCTAAATCTTTTAAATAATAAGTCCCTTTGAATTTACAAACAATACCAGCGACTAAAAACGTATTGGTTTTAGCTATCATATTATGTATGATAAAAAAGATAGCTCCTGCCAACGCCAAGGGCGTATATATTCCCAAACCCATCACCATATAACCAATCTGGCTAATTATGTGGTACGACAAGATGCGCCTTGTATCGTATTGAATTGATGCTGCCATTCCTCCAATTACCATTGTAAAACCTGCCGATATCAACAATAGATTATGCCAGAAATAGGCATCTTGAACAAAAAAGAGTGTAAAAAAACGGATTAATGCATATACACCGACTTTAGTCAGCAATCCGGCAAAAAGTGATGTGACCGTTATGTTTGCCGTGTGGTAGGAGGCCGGTAACCAAAAGAATAAAGGAAAAATGGCAGCTTTCATTCCCAAGGCAATAAAAAACAACATGGCAGATGTATTCAACAATATGGACTGTTGATCATTGTTTAAAATCCGGGCAAGGTGGGCCATATTCAGGGTGCCTGTTTTGCCATACAACAACCCAATTCCGGCTAAAAATAACAGTGATGCAATAAGATTTAATGACATGTATTTTATTCCTCCTTCAAGCTGTTCTTTTTTCTCACCCATTGTAATAAGCACAAACGAGGATAACATTATAACTTCCAGCCATACGTAAAGGTTAAAAACATCACCTGTTATAAAAGCGCCGTTTACACCCATAATCAAGGCAAAAAAGAAAATAAAAAATCTGGAAAACTTAGGCTTGTCTCCAACATAATGGTACGCGTAGATGGATATTGCAAAAACAATAAGTGTTGCCGTTACCAACATGATACTATTTAAATAATCCATTACCAACGAAATACCGTAAGGTGCCTCCCATCCTCCTATTTGCAGTACAAGAATACCATTTTCCTTAACCTGAATAAAAAGGTATACCGCAACGATGAGTAACAAGGTACTGCCGGCAATGCCGATCCTTTTGGCATAGGAGGAGGATCTTATAAAAATTAAAATTATTATAAGCGTTAAAGGCAGCAATATGGGTAGCGCAATTTCAGTCATGGCTTAAGCGTCTGTGTTTTTCAATTGATCCAGGTCTTCTGTGGAAGTCACGCTAAAAAATTTAGCCACTAATGCCAGTGTAAAAATAACAATACCGAAGCCGATCACGATTGCTGTTAGAACCAATGCTTGGGGCAAAGGATCTGCTAGGATATGTGGGTCAGATTCCAGTCCATCTACAAAAGCTGGTTTTCCGTGAACTAATCCTGCCGAAAGGAAAACAAGCAGGTTCGTAGCATTACTTAGAAAGATGATTCCGATAATAAACTTTAGGATGCTTCGTCTTAATATCAAGTATACACCCCCGGCATATAATAAACCTGTTAATGCTGATAATAGTATATCCATTATTTCTTAATTGAAAGTGTGAATAAAAACATAAGGGTGACCCCCATTACGGTAAAAAAGACCCCAATGTCGAATAACAGAGGTGTGCCCAACTTTATTTCACCAAGCATTGCGATATTTAGCGATAGCCAAGTCCCTTTCATTAGTGGTGCCCCGGTAAGTAAACTGGGTAAAAAACTCAAAAGTGCGCATGTAAGTCCCATACCCATATAGGATTCCGGCCGTACCCTTAACTTTTTTTTGATCTGCTGGCTTGTAAACGCCAGGCTGTCATACACGATATACAAGGAAGCTAAAAGTCCACCGATAAATCCCCCGCCAGGATAGTTGTGACCTCTATACAAGGCTATAAACGCGAACGACAGAAATATTATCTTTAAGTATTTCGATGCTATTTGTAATATGATAGAATTCATTTCTTTGATTTTTTCACGTTCAACAAAGTAAGGACACCCAGTGCGGCAATGACAAGCACGGTTATTTCACCAAGCGTATCCAACGCTCTAAAATCCACTAAAATTACATTGACCACATTTTTACCAAAGGCTTTTAAGTTGCTGTTCTCCACAAAATAGCCTGAGATAGAGGGGCTAATATCTACGCTAATTGCTTTTAGTGCCAGCATGGTCATGATAACACCAAAACTTAATGCAATAATGGCATCCCGTATTTTGGTGGAAAGACCTGACAGTTTAGTGAATTTTGGCAATCTCCTCAATGCAAGCACAAACATTACTACCATTAGGGTTTCTATAATAATTTGAGTTATTGCCAAATCAACTGCGCTGTAATACAGATATATAAGTGAAATGCCATAACCTGTTACCGCCAGTGCTGTTACTGTGAAAATGCTGTTTTTTGAGAACACACTCATCAGGGCCGAAAATGTTATGATGACCACTAAGCCAGAGATGTAAAAAGGACGTAGCGTAAAAGAAGAGTTTGTTTCCCACCCCCTGGTCATAAACAATTGAAACGATAGAAGCACTGAAGTGAAAATGATAATGGTAATTATGTAATAACGGTTGTATCCATGCTGAATAAAATGAGTGTTTTTAGCGGAAAAATCAATGAATTTATTGATTCCAGTTGAAAAAACCCGGGTGAAATTGATCGAGAATAAGCGGTTGTTTATTCGTTGCCAGCCCTTAATAATCCGCTTGTTCTTATACATGAGGATAAAAAGAAGGCTGCCCAACAGAACGGTAAACACACTAAGTAATAGTATCATATTAAACCCATGCCATAATTTCAATTCTATCTGTATTTTATCAGCAAGGATAGTGCTTATTGCCGGTTCTATAATTGTAGTGAGCACATCAGGAAACAGTCCCAATCCTAAGCTCAGCAAAGCAAGAATACCGGGGCTAAACAAAAGCATGTTGTAGTTACCTTTGGCTATTTTGGTATCAGTTTTTGATTGACCTAGAAACACTTTGAATAAAAGCAGGAATGAAACAGCTACCATAAAAACATTAGTTAATACACCTAGAAATACCAGAAGGGAAGAAATCCATGGCGAATCAATCTTAGCTTCATAAATCAGCTCCTTGCCAATAAAACCAAGCATCGGGGGCAAACCAGCCATGGATAACAAGGCGATCAACGCAATAATAAATCCCCATGGGGTTACCTTAATTAACCCACCAAAATGATCAATTACCCTTGTTCCGGTTAGTTTTGTGAGAAAACCGGCAAGCATAAAAAGGGCTGCTTTGTAAAAAGCGTGAACAAATAGAAAAACCAACGCTGCTTTTACCGACAATGGAGTATCCATGCCCAGCAGTAACGTAAGGATACCGAGTGCACTAATTGTAGTATAAGCTAAGATTAGTTTAATATCGATTTGTGTAATTGCTAAATACGCACCGGTCAGCATGGTTAAAGCACCTATTAAAGGCACAATTTGTGTCCACTCCGCAGTGGCACCTAAAATAGGATATAAGCGGGCCAATAAAAAAATCCCGGCTTTTACCATCGTGGCCGAATGAAGGTATGCGCTCACAGGAGTAGGTGCTTGCATTGCCCCAAGTAGCCAAAAGTGAAACGGAAACTGAGCAGATTTGGTGAAAATGCCTATCAGGACTAAAATCAGAGCTGGTAAATAATTACTACTGTTCCGGATCAGATGGGCTTTGTCTAACCAATCCGTCAACGAATAACTTTCAGCAACGCTGCCAATCAGAATGATACCCGCAAGCAAGCACAATCCTCCAAAACCGGTTACGAATAGTGATTGGAAGGCAGCCTTCTGTGCTTGTTCATTCTCATTAAAAAAGCTGATTAACAGATAGGATAAAATACTTGTTAATTCCCAAAAAATAAACAGCTGAATAAAATTAGAGGAGAGTACCAAACCTACCATGGAACCACTAAAAAGAACCAGATAAAAGTAAAACTTTGTTGTTCCGGTGTAGTTTTTCATATAGGTTCTGGCATATATGAAAATCAGGATACCTATAAAGGTAATCAACAAAGTGAAAATCATACTCAATCCATCAAGAGTGAATTCAAGATCCAGCCCCAGGTGTGAGATCCATTCCACAGATATGGTTAAAATTTTTCCCGCAGAAATAATTGGCAATTGAAATATAAAGTACCCGAAAATACCCAATTGTACCCATGTGATCAAAAGAGGCTTATATTTTGATAGCTTGTTAGGTATCAAAAACAAACCGAAGGCCAACACCAAATATAAAATCAGGATGATAAGCATACTTCATAATTTTAACGCTATCTGTATTAACAATAAGAGATATCATTTCAGATTAAAACCAAATTCTTTTCATCACATATATTGTGATTATTTTATTGATACTTTCTAATTTAAGGCTATTTTTTATTTTAATCATCTTATTCACTACTTTTTTGGTGAAATCGGTTTTAAAAGGAATGGTATTTACGATTGTCAGAGAATTTTAGTGCCTAAGCTTGTTCATCTTTTACTTATCCGCCTCACAAGTGCGGGGCAGAGTTTGCTTAAAAAAGAACGGTTAGGTTTTATCTGTCCCGGGTGAGTAAGGAGTAGATGGTTTACTTCTTGTTTCCTAAATTATTTCTTTGCGATCAGTAAAAAGATACTTGTCCTATTAGGTTCGGGATTATAATACAGAACCACAACATCATTATTCGGAACATTTCTTCTGCTCCCGCTCCATACCTTTACATCGTACTTTTTAATAATCCATAATAGCAGATATGATGAAGTCAAATAATAAAATGAAAGCAATAGTGGCAACCGGTTACGGTAGCCCGGAGGTTCTGAAGTTAAGGCAAGTGGATAAACCCGTTCCTAAAGCAAATGAGGTTCTGGTAAAAGTATTGGCATCTTCCGCAACTGCGGCAGATGGCATGATGCGAACCGGAAAACCTTTTATTGCCCGTATGTTTACCGGCCTTAGAAAACCCAAGCATCCGATTCCGGGAACCGGTTTTGCCGGTATTGTGGAGACCACAGGGGAAAACGTTACAACTTTTCATGCCGGAGATAAAGTTTTTGGAGAAACCACCCTGGGATTCGGTACCAATGCCGAATATATTGCTGTCCCCGAAAACGGAGTTATTCTTCCACTACCCGAAACCCTGCGCTTCACCGAAGCAACTACTGTTTGCGATGGACACCTGACGTCCGTTAATTTTTTAATGAACATTGCACTTGTTAAACCGGGTCAAAAGGTTTTGATAAATGGGGCTTCAGGCAGCCTGGGAAGTGCCGCGGTTCAGTTAGCAAAATATTACGGTGCCGAGGTAACCGGAGTTTGCAGTAAACGAAACGTTGGTTTGGTTAAGTCTTTGGGAGCTGATTTTGTGATTGATTACACGAAAGAAGACTTTACATTAAAGAACAAACAATATGATATTGTATATGATACAGTTGGAAAACTATCCTACCACAAAAGCAAAAAAGCACTGACTAAGAATGGACAGTTTATTTCTCCCGTTTTGAAATTCTCACTTTTGCTTCAAATGCTTTGGACTTCATTATACGGTTCAAAAAAGGCAAAATTTGGTGCTACGGGATTGCGCTCTGCTATTGAATTAAGGCAATTACTAACAGAATTGGTTGAAATTTTCAAAGAAGGTAAAATTACCACAATAATCGATCGCCAATTTCCGCTCGAAAAATTAGAAGAAGCACATAAATACATAGCCACAGGTCATAAAAAAGGAAACGTTGTAATTATTCATCAACTTGAAAGCCAATAGCCATGATAGAGTCAGGAAAAGCAGCCATAGTAGCAGGCATAGCCGTATCGAGGTAATCCCTATTTAGAAAATCCTACATGGCTTTTTTATGTAATGTTGATAATGAGGTATACAAACACTTACGCTCAACAAATCATCTCGGATGACAAAAACTTCTCTCGGACGGGTGTTACTATCTCTCGGGTATCCTAAAACTCCGCTCGGACACCCCATACCCTCTCTCGGACAACATCAATGTGCTCTCGGATATTAACCGCAGAGGAAAGGGCGCAAAGTTTAACCGCAGGGTTCGCAAAGATGTTTTCACAGCGACCTTGGCGCAACCTTGGCGACTTGGCGGTTCCCTTTTTTAACCGCGGAGTGCACAGAGAAAGAATAATGAACTGAAAAAAAGAAATCCAAGGTTAACCATTTCTTCTTCTGTGTTGAATTCGAATCAAAAAGCCACCGTATAAAATTTATACAGTGGCTTTTGATTTTTAACTAAACCTAACTTTAAACTATTAACTATGAGTTGAATCAAATATAGTAACTTTTTAAATGAATGTCAAGTTTTGAATACCTGGCTTAAATAAAACTTTGAAATAAAACGATAAAAATAATGTATTCTGGGTAAATCAATTGAAAGACGGCTAGAGGACGGAAGAAATCTTATTTACGATGTTAATGATATCGTATCCATAAAAGAATTTAAGGGTGAGGGAAAGCTATATAACACAAATGTTAAAAGCAATACTCCTGCGCCAAATCAACTTTTTTAGGACGGGATATATAACTGTTTTATTTTAAGAAAGTATTGACATTGGGTTGAATGTATATGAAATTGCAATGATACTTCAAAATCTATTTAGTTATGGGCAAAAAAAAACAATCAAATCAAAAAAAACCTTTGTGGGAAGAAAATCTATCAAGCTTATTAGCAGTAAATACGGATAAAATGAATTTTCAGCAAAACATGTGTTTTCAAATGCAAAATTGGGCCATAGGTATTACCGCAGCCATCATTGGATTTTCATGGAAAATGGAAGATCATTCAATCTTTATTATTGCGCATATTGTATTGCTCTTTACATTAGGTTTATTCATATGGGAAAGATCAAATTGGATGTTATACTTCTTTGTTTTTCAAGAAAGGGTAAGGTTAACAGAAAGGTGTATTCTTGGCAGGGAACTTGATGAAATAGAAGGACATGAAAAAACATTAAAAAAGGATCAGGATTATTATTATAGGTATTACTATTATTCGGGAAAAGAATATAACCAATTGCATAAAAGTAAAATAATTAATTTTATATGTGGCGGGGAGGTTTCCAAGAATAAGGTGAAACGGAAAATAATCCTGAAGATAGGTTTCAATAAATTCTATTTGTTTCTGGTGACTATGACAATTCTTTCCTTGTTGTATTATGTATGCACTTATTGTATTGCATTTAACTGGATACTAAGAATTAAAAACTAAATAAATTCATGCTGGTCTATCAAATATTCATCGATCGCTTTAATGAATTAAGTATAAAGAGCAACAGCGCCGATTTTTTAGGGGGTACTCTTAGTGGTATCTGCGCTAAGCTTGACTACCTGATAGACCTGGGCATAAATACAATATGGCTTTCCCCTTTTTATGAAACCATTGCTTATCATGGTTACCACATCACGGATTTTAAAAAGGTGGATCCTCACTTTGGCAGCCATAAGGATTTTGAAAAGCTGGTAAAAAAGGCTAAAAAACATAACCTAAAAATTATTGTCGATTTTGTGCCAAATCACTGCTCTGCACAACATCCATTTTTTCAAGACGCTATCATCCATGAAAATAGCAAATACCGGAATTGGTTTATATTTAAGGATTGGCCAAACAACTATTTGTGTTTTTTAGATGTTAAAGTGTTGCCTAAAATAAACCTGGATCATCCGGCAGCCAGAGAATACATGATAGCGGTAGCGCATTACTGGATGTCCTTCGGTATTGATGGGTTTAGGATAGATCATGTGATTGGCCCTTCCCATGATTTTTGGAAGGAATTTAAAATTGAAATTGTAGATAAATATCCAGAGGCTATTTTTATAGGAGAGGCATGGGCAGATGGATTAAAATGGTCGCACTTTAAAACCTTGGGATTAAAAAACAAGACGATAAGAAAATGCTTTGGCGTTTCGCAGGAGAAGGTTCAATTGGAATATCACAATGAATTGTCAGGAGTGCTCGATTTTGCGCTCAATAAAATCATTGTTGATGCAGTAAAGAAAAAGAGAGATATCCTGACGGATAAAAAACTAAAAGCTAAGATTGAAAAACATTTTAGTCAGGTTCCCAAAGACTACTTAATGCTTACTTTCCTGGATAATCATGATATGGATAGGTTTCTGCGACACTGCGATGGAAATATTCAAATATTACTTAACGCATTTGAATTACTCTTTTCCTTAGATCATCCGGTTGTTATCTATAATGGAACAGAGAACTGTTCTTACAATAAAACACCCGTTTCTCCATCTCACCCTCAATCAGACTTACAGGTGAGGGGACCATTTGATTGGGATAATATTAAGGTAGAATTTGTGGAAGGATTTAAAAAGTTGGTTAAAAAATACAGATACCATTAACAAAAACACATAAATCAGCTACAGAGAAAGATGTTATTGTGAGGGTATAATTTTTTTCAAAGAAAAAGGAACGGTATGCTATAATCATTGGGATAATGATTCTAACTTGGGTCATAACCATGCTGACCTTTTGGATGATGATTATGTCCTAAGACATGGAGTTTATGACCTTGGGGATAATGATCGTGACCCGGCTGTGAATGATCCTGACTTAAGGGATAATACCTCCGATCTGGGTCAGAATGTTCCTGATCTAAAGTATAAAGGCTATCACCGGGGATAAAGTTGTTGTGACCAGGGGCGGCATAGGCTTTGAGAATATACCGTTTTAATGAACTTAGCGTTAAGTTTACTATGCGCCTTACGTTCTTCATCCGGATACCGACATAACACCAAGTGCATATAATCATCCGAGATCTGTCATGAAGGAATTTGAGAAATTCCTTCATGACAGTAGGCATAAGCCGGGTTTACGTAGCGTTTCGATTTTGTTCATCGTATTGGCATTTAGGTGAAGCCAAATGACAATTTGGGGTTTTATGAAAAGATCAGGCTATATAGCTTTCTTTATGATAGAAACCCACTTATTACCAACCTGGAATTCGTTATCAAGTTGGGTAGTCATTTCAGAATCATATAGTACCCAGCTGAGGGTGTTCTTTTCTTGTGATTTGCTTTGAAAACTGATTTCCAGTTTATCAATCACTTTTTCCGTAGATTTCTGCAAATTAACGGTTCTGTTTTGAGTTTTTAACCCACAATCTATTAAGTGATTTAAAGGAATACTACTTTTGAACAAGTCCTGATTGGCCTCTTCTTTTCGTATAAAAAACACTTGGTTTCCAGGTGTTGACATACCGATAGCAAATTGGGCGTTGATATCGTATTCTGAAATTTCACAATTGTTTTGTGTCGCAAAATCTTTTAATTCAGCTAATAAAGCCTTGTTTTTATTTCTAAGGCTCAGTATTGCAATTGGAACAATGAAAATTCCAAGCATAACAAGCCCGGTAATGGCTGCTGTTATATCCATTTTCTTATTATTTATTTATTGAATAAAATCAGACAGTATTGAATAACTGTCAATACATTAGATGAGGTAAACCCGCAATATGCATTAGCAAATCCGGGTTGAAGCATGTATAAATGCCTTTGAAATGAAGAAATGGATTACCAAAAGTAATGGGATGGAAACAGAAGAACCAACTTCCGATATCTTATACATACCTTGCCCAACCATTGAAGTTGCTGCGCAAGGCAGCAATCTACCAGCAGATTATATCCCAGTAATGCGGCATTTAATTGGCTGCTGTTGTCTTTGTTCGAAGTCTGCTGAAAACTAAAATTTGAAAGCGATATGCTGCTTTCAGCAACAGGCACAATTGCGTTTTGAGAGAAGCAAATTTGCTCAGTTGTACCTGAAACCGTTTTTTTTATAGATGCATAGGAAGGTTGAATATCTGCAGATAAGGCAAGAACTACCAGCCAGCCTATTGCCAGTACATTTATAAACCGGTTTGTTATATGGTATGATAAACTCAACTTTTCCTATTTTTTTGAAGGCAACAATAATAAACAATTATTGCTTATTGGTTTGGATTGCTTGTTTTATTTTCCGTTTGCTCTACACACAAACACTCACAAACCTTTAGCAGGTTTTCCTTTTTATCGGTTATTACATTTAAAACATCATTCGCTTCGATAACCGATGAACCATTTGGCGTAAAATATTGCTTATCGCGCTCTATCATGGCAATAATTGAATTTTGCGGAAAATTCAAGTCAACAATTTTCTTGCCAATGATATCGGCATTGTCAGATATCGTGATCTTCTTAAGAATGCTATTGGGATGATCATAATTTAATGCTTCAGCAGCAGATTCTATTTTTTTAGTATCCGGCTTGCCTACTTTTAACCATTTGGCAATAAGGGATAATGAAGTACCTTGAATAAGCACTGACGTGACAGAGATAAAAAATACGATATCAAAAATTAGTTGGGCCTTTTCTATACCTGCGAGCAGCGGATATGTTGCAAAAACTATGGGGACCGCACCTCTTAGACCTACCCAGGAAACAAATGCTTTGTTGCGAAATCTGGTTTTAAAAGGAATTAATGACAAAAGAACTGCTACAGGGCGAGCCACAAAAATGAGAACGGCAGCAATCAATAAACCAATACCAAAAAGCGGAATGATCCGAGAGGGGAAGACTAACAAACCAAGCGTAAGGAAAAGTACAATCTGCATCAACCATGCTAAACCATCAAACATTCGCATGATATTCGTTTTGTGAATGAGGTTGTGGTTACCCAAATATACCGCACAGATATATATGGCCAAGAAACCATTTCCCCCAACAAAGTTGGTGGCGGCAAAGGTGATAAACATTAAAGCAATCGCCAAAACAGGATATAAACCTTCAAAATCAAGGTGAATACGGTTTATCGTAAATTTGCTCAAGCGGCCAAATAAATAGCCTGCCAATGCACCTAAACTCATTTGTTGAAAAAAAAGCAAAAGGATGGACCAAAAACTTTTTTCAGGGTTCATGACCAACGATAAAAACGTAATGGTCAGTACGTAAGCCATAGGGTCGTTACTTCCACTTTCAAGTTCCAGAGTAGGGCGAATATTGTTTTTTAACCTGAGTTTTCTACCTCTGAGAATGGAGAATACGGCAGCGGCATCAGTAGAAGAAACAATAGAACCAAGCAATAAGCTTTCGAACAGACTAAAATCGGTTACCCACCAAACAAAAAGTCCCAACGTAGTTGCGGTAAGCAATACGCCAATAGTTGATAATACCAGTCCTTCCTTGAGAATGGGTTTGACATGTTTCCAATCGGTATCCATACCTCCTGAGAAAAGAATAAAATTGAGTGATACCACGCCAATAAATTGAGCAATAGCCGGATCGTCGAAGTAAATCCCGCCAATGCCCTCGGAACCTGCCAGCATTCCAATGGAAAGGAACAGCAATAAGGTGGGAATCCCGAATTTATAGGTTGTTTTCCCTGCAACGATGCTGATAAAAAGCAGTACAGAACCAATAAGGATAATGTTTTCGATAGTGATATTCATGATTGCCCAAGAAAGGAAAATTAAATAAATAAACAAACCTGCAATTGTCTTTTTTACCTGACCAATATGCTACTATAACTTATTAAGTACCATTGTTACATTGTCAGCAGTTGCTGGCGATGAACCTTTTTTTAATCCATAATCTGTGACTATAATATGTTTGTAATCGGTAATGCCGTGCTGATCCAGTATTCTTTTTCCACAGGCAACGGCACAACCATCGATAACCAATAGATCTTTTTGCTTAAAACCTGCAATTGATTTTTCAATACCTGCACCCACAACTGCCAGACAGTTCATCTTTCTTTTTCCGGCAATTTGCATAGCTCGTGCAACCTTATCGGAGATCATTCCGACATCAGCGGCACCGGAACAAGCCATCACTATTTTACTTCCTGTGCTACTACACTCACATTTTACTTCTGTATTTTCCATTATAGTATTTTTTAAAATTTAAACTCCATACTTATTAATATGTTATTTTCCGAGTCGGTATATCTATGGTCTGCTATCCATCCCTGATAATTCAATGCTATATTCACCCCTTTAATAGGGGAGTGAGAAACTCCGGCTATTATTTTGTTTCCATCACTATTATTTTCAGCAATCACATGATCCGGATCATCATATAATAATTTGTCGTAACGGGTAAATAGCTCAGTCTTTGGGCCTGGTTTGTATGTTGAGTAGAGCGAATAACCATAACTGTTTAAATTATCGGTATAACTCAAATGCTTCATGTAATTAAATTCGCCACCAATCTTAAACTTGGGTGATGGTTGAAGACCTACAAATGCAGCATACATTTCCTCTGTCTCTAAATCCGCATCATGGGCTTGGCGATTGTGATAATAAGCCCTAAGCTGTAGTTTTTTAGTAGGATTGATATTGATGCCCCCCGATAATTTTACCTTACCCGATTCATCCTGTGCAATGCGAACTCCTTCACCATTGGTAACAGCTGCATCAAAAGAAATAACATCATTTACCTGGTAATAGGCGATCAGA
Organism: Saccharicrinis sp. GN24d3; assembly: GCF_052400645.1. NCBI lineage: Bacteria > Pseudomonadati > Bacteroidota > Bacteroidia > Marinilabiliales > Marinilabiliaceae > Saccharicrinis > Saccharicrinis sp. GN24d3. The sequence goes on along the minus strand of NZ_JBQTGI010000035.1, from coordinate 13,746 downwards.
CCCAGGTCGCTGCTTGGTATTTTCCAATACAAATCCTGAAAAGTTTGTGCCACATATCGCAATCCCCAGAAACGTTCCTGGGTAATGTAATGATTTTGAAGGATGGCTCCTCCCTGGAGTGTAAGTTGATCATTCACTCTCCATTGAAGGCTGGCAAACTTTAGAAACATGGTATAATATGCCCCTTCTTTTGACGTATTTCTCACATTGAACTGATTTCCCAAAGAATCTGTAACGGTAATCTCGCCAGTGGTAGTCGCCCTGCCTCTGTCGATGATAACTTTGGCACTCCAGTCTTTGTTAAACTGGTACTGTAGTCCCAGATGTGCGCGGGTAAAACTGTAGGCATAATAATTATCCTCAAAATAATAAGATGCATTACCAAATACCTGCACTATGGGTTTCAGTTTGTTGAAATCGAAGGTATGAATCTTGGTGGAATCTTGGGCAAGACCGGCAGCAATGGTTACCCCCATAAAAAAAAGGATACATAAATATTTTGGTATTGTTCTCATTATATAAAGTTTTATACTATTTTTTTCATACAAAATCATATGCACCACCGGAACAATTCCTGTGGCAATGGCTTCCTCGGTACTGCAAGTAGCACTGCTAATGGTATCGCATATCATTTATCTGCCGATAAAGACTCTGTAAAGAAATTTTCAGGAACATAAAGCATGCATGGCTGCCCCTATGGCGATGCCTAACATCAAGTATAAAAGAACCTTTCTAACGATATCCCATCCATCTTTAATAATAGACGGTAAACGGTCCATAAATGGTATTTTGTCATCTTGCCATTCTTCGATTTATATCGCTTACTTAGTTATTAGTTCTGTGATTTCCTCAACAGAAGGGACTTTCCCTTTTACTACAACTTTTTCATCAATAACCAATGCCGGAGTAGTCATTACACCATACTCCATTATTTTCATAATGTCTTCTTCTTTTGTTACGATAGCATCAATTCCTGTTTTTTCCACCGCTTCAATAGTTGCTTTCTCTAATGTTTTACACTTGGCACAGCCTGTACCTAACACTTTTATTTCCATCTTTATTGGTTTTAAATTTGTTAAATCCATTATTTCTAAATTTTTGTTGTTCGCAGTTCGGGGAATAACGAACAATTAGGTTAAATTTTTTTACAACTGAAAAAAGCCTTTAAATAGTGCTTTTACTTCTTTCCTGTTCTCTTTATGAATACAATATTTAATTTTGGGAGCTTCAATTTCTCCTTGAATTAATCCGGCAGCTTTTAATTCATTTGAATGACTGGAATAAGTTGACTTTACAATGGGCAGCTCATCATTTAAGTAGCCGCTATAACAACAGCTTTGCTTCGAAAGCAATTCCAACACGTATATATGTATGGGGTGCCAAATTGCTTTAACATACCTGTCCATCTTTTTTGCCGATCAGTTAAAAATTCGCTATTCATCCATTTGTTCGTTAAATTACGAACAAAGATAATGGATTTTTTATTTTCTGTTCTTTAATTTCTAAAATTTGGTTCGGAAAGTCGGAAATTTGTTCGTTTAACCGCTGGCTTTCCCCAATCTCATCTTTTTAATTTTTACCGTAACTAAATTTAATGTATTGAAAATGATACATATACAAAAGTTTGCGCTTTTTTAGCACTTCTATCGGTGAGGTTGATTGTTGAGTTTTCCTCATACAAATCCGGTGAAATGGAGAAACCATCCTGCCGGCACTTGACATTTAAGAAATAAGTCCTGAAATTACATAATACATTTTAACGTTAAAATATGCATTATTCCAGTCTTACTCCCGAAACCGCAAAAAAGCTGAAACTACTTATCGAGCGCATCGAAGAATGCCATATACCGTCCTCTATGTTGGATGAAAGTATTAATGTAGCCACATGGAATATCCGGGAATTTGGTAAAAAGTCCAGGAGCGAAGATGGTATCGTTTTTATCGCACAAATACTTTATCAGTTCGATTTGATTGCCATTACGGAGGTAAGGGAAGATCTAAGTGACTTTAAGCGGGTGTTAAAGTATTTGGGGGGGGACTGGAAATATGTGGTTAGCGATTGGCAAAACGATGGGGGAGGAAACTACGAACGAACCCTGTTTTTGTACGATCAAAGAATGGTTCATTTTACCGGTCTGGCCGCAGAGGCCCAGCCCAACCGCAAAAAGATGGGCGATGAGTATATCAGTCAACAATCGTGGTGGAGGTCTCCATATATGGCCTCGTTTAGGGCGGGTAGTTTCGATTTTATTATTCTGGCCTTACATGCCCGGTGGGGAAGTAATAATGGTCGGCTTAAAGAACTGGCCGGTTTTAGCGAGTGGATTTCGAGCCGATGGGACGATAAATCGGATGTGGTAATAGATGACGATTTAATTGTGGTAGGCGATTTCAACACCCCACGTATCGGAGATAAGTATTATAAGGCACTGACCGAAAAAAGCAGGCTGAAGATGCCCAGGTCTTTAAGTACGATTAAGGATACGGCAGTAAGTGCAGGCAACAAACGTTACGACCAGATACTGCACCGTTCCACCGACAACTATTCATTTTCCTTTTCCGATCATGGTGGTGTCATTGATTTTGCCAGGGACGGTCTATTGGAAAAATTGTTTCCTGATGTAAAGCCTTCCAAACGGACCTACGAACTCAGCGATCATTTACCCATGTGGATTCAAATATATACCAATAACGAGCTGCAGCGACTGGATAGTATTATCCGGAATCGGTCGTCTTAGTCATGCAAAAGCACTGCTTAGCGCCATAAAAGTGCCGCGCAGAGGCATAAAAGTGACTTTTTGTTATACAAAAGAATGTTGGTTTACCGGAGCCAATTATTAAAGCTTCTTGTACTAAAGGAGCCGGTTCTTTTTATACATTAGGGTAATTGCGTAATGAAAATTCAATATTCATTGTAAAACGTTGTAAAAAGAAACTATTAATAAATAGTTCCCAACAAATCTATTGTGCAAGCTTAATGAGTTGATAATTAGTTTGCTTCGGGAATTTGTTTTTTATGTTTTATTAATCAACTATCCGCTGTCGTCGCATGACTATTTTCCGATACAAAAGTTTCTAAGTATTGATAATATGATAGATATGGAGTTTGTATTGTATAGATGCTGTAAATATATTACTTTCTTAAGATTTAGATAAAAGAACTGATATAAAGCTTTTTATCAAAGGATACACACCTTAATAAAAAGAGTATTTTTTTCTTATACATTCTTCTTTTATTTCCCAGTGGGTACTATTGCGCCGCAAGAATAAATCTTGAGCAATGTAAAAGTAGTAAAACGTAATTAATAAAAAATAAACAAATTTGTTTACAATTGAATGATTTAGTAATTTTGACTGATTAAAAAGTTGACTATGTTGCCGGATATAAATAAGATAAAAGGTATTCACCCAGGAGCCATACTAAAGCGAGAGATTAAAAAGCGAGGTTTGAAAAATAAGGACTTGGCTCTTATGGTAGATGAGCATGCGCAAACAATTAGTGCCATATTGAAGGAAAAAAGAAGTATAAACCCTAAACTATCTATACGGTTGGGAAAACAACTAGGTGTGGAAGAAGATTATTTTATGCTTTTACAAGCCAGTTATGATGTTAAAAAGGCTTACCAGGAAACGAGCAATAAATTATTCCCTAATCCTAAATCAATTAGAAAGGCTATTTTTTGGGACACCGATTTTGATAAGATAGATTGGTTGAAAAATAAGAGAGCTATTATAAAACGTATTTTCGAAAGGGGAAATGAGCTTGAAATTAATGAAATATTAAACTTTTATGGCACTAAAGAAGTAAGAAATGAAATACGTAATATAGGAAGCAGTTATTTGGATTCATTTAGCAAGAATGTTGCAAAATATTTACATTAGTTATGACCATCCATAAAGAAACAGTTTCAGTTTTACTTTGGGATACGCTTAAAAAATTAATGCAGTTTAAAGAACTGGATACTTTCCGGTTGGTAGGAGGGACGTCTTTAAGTTTGCTTCTTGGTCATAGAATTTCTGTTGACATTGATTTATTTACAGATGCGGAGTATAAGTCAATTGATTTTGATAAGATTGACAATCTATTTGAAACAAACTTTAAGTATGTCGATTATTGCTTTGGTGGTAATGATAGCATGGGAAAATCATATCTTATTGGCGATAAAAAAGAAGAAACCATAAAAGTTGATTTGTTTTATACTGATCCGTTTCAATATCCAATTCTAGACTATGGTGGTATTAGGTTATCTCAACTAGAAGAGATTATTGCGATGAAACTGGAAGTAATTGGCAATAGTGGTAGAAAAAAAGACTTTTGGGATATACATGAGTTAATGGAATCTTTTTCTTGGGAGGAAATGTTGAGTTTTTATGAAAAAAGATATCCTTATAATCACTCTAAAGAAGAAATTATTAATAAGCTAACTGATTTTAGTACGGCAGATACAGACTTAGACCCAATTTGTTTAAAAGAAAAATATTGGGAACTAATTAAACTGGATATAGAAGAATCGGTTGCTGAATATTTAGCTAGTAATGCATAAATTATTATTGCTCAATTTAAACGGTACATTTATTGTTTTTAATAAAAGAGTAACCAAATTGTAAAAAGAAACTATTTTTAAATATTTCCCAACAAATCTATTGAGCAAGCTTAATCAGTTGATAATTAATTTGCTTCGGGAATTTGTTTTTTATGTTTTATTAATCAACTATCCGCTGTCGTCGCATGACTATTTTCCGATACAAAAGTTTTTGAAGATATTACCCAGTACCTCGTTGGTTTGAATCTCACCCCCTGTGATTTCACCTAAATAAACCAATACTTCGCGTATATCCTGGGCCAGAAAATCGCCTGAGATGCCGTCGTGCAATCCTCCAATCACGCGGAATATGGATTTTTGAGCACGTTGTAGGGCTTCGTAGTGGCGGGCATTGGTAACGATGACCTCGTCGTTGTCGACAGCTTGCAGATTAATAGTTTTGATGAGTTCGGCGTTTAATTGGTCGATACCGGTTTGTTGCTTGGCCGAAAGAGGGACAATGGCATCGGAGCCCGATAATTCTATAAACTTATTCCTGTCAAATCGGGCTTTTATTTCTTCCTTGTTCAACAAATCAATTTTATTTATGGCTACCACCAATCGTTGGTCTTCGTTCATCTTTTCCTTGACATCGGCGATGGCTTCATGAATTTTCTCGTTGGGGTCGTTGATGTCGAGCATCAGGATGACGATAGAGGCCGATCCTATTTTACTGAAGGTACGGTCGATACCGATGCTTTCGATGGTATCGGTGGTTTTCCGTATTCCGGCCGTGTCGATAAAACGGAAAGTAATGCCTTCGATATTTATAGTGTCCTCAATGACGTCACGGGTAGTGCCATGGATGTCGGATACAATAGCCCTGTCTTCCTGTAAAATGGTGTTGAGCAGGGTAGACTTGCCTGCATTGGTGTGGCCGACGATAGCCACGGGAATACCGTTTTTGATCGCATTCCCAAGTGAGAATGAATTGATCAGTTTCGACAGCAGTTTTTCAATCTCTTCTACCAGATCAATCAATTGCTTGCGGTCTGCAAATTCAACATCCTCTTCGCTAAAATCGAGCTCCAACTCAATAAGGGAGATAAAATTGAGCAGGCGTTCGCGCAGGTGTATCAACTCATTGGAAAAGCCGCCTTTCATCTGTTGCAGGGCAACTCTTCTGGCAGCTTCACTTCTGGAGGCAATCAGGTCGGCAACAGCTTCCGCTTGCGAAAGGTCCATTTTCCCGTTCAGGAAAGCGCGTTGGGTAAACTCGCCGGGCGCAGCCAGGCTGGCGCCGTTTTTTATAAACAGTTCCAATACTTTTTGCTGAATATAGGGTGCTCCGTGGCAAGAAACTTCCACGGTGTTTTCTCCCGTAAAGGAGTTTGGGGCTTTAAAGATACTCACCAATACTTCGTCCAATTCTTTGTCATGGTCCATTAATGAACCAAAGTGCACCGTATTAGGAGGTTGTTCCGTCAATTTTTTTCCGGGCTTAACCGATTTAAATACCTTATCACAAATCGTAATGCTTTCGGGACCTGTCAATCGGATGACGGCTATAGCACCAGCGCCTTGGGCAGTGGAAACAGCAACAATGGTATCCTTTAAATCAATCATGAAATCTCAAATTTCCTGCAAATTTACGGAATACGCGCAATAAAAAAAGTGGAAACCCATAATGATTTCCACTTTATTTTTGGTAATTAATTCCCATCGGTTAAAAGAAGCGTATTTATTGGGGTTAATAGCTGTTTTATTAGTTTACCTGTTTTAGCTATGGTGATCTATTCCAATGTCAGGAGCGGGTAAGGTCACTTTTTAATTTTCCTTTTCTGGATAATGATCCCAAAGAACGAAAACATATTTTAAAATGTACTGTTGTTATGCAATAGTTGATCATCATTAAAATAATTAGAATATCCGATTGGCTTTGTCCAAAAATATTCCTACTTTGTTATTCAAATATTTAGATATATTACATATGAGCGTATTAGTTACAGACAAATCGAATGTTATAGTTCAGGGATTTACCGGAAGCGAAGGGACATTTCACGCTTCTCAGATGATTGAATACGGAACCAACGTGGTGGGTGGCGTAACACCTGGGAAAGGTGGAACAACGCACTTAAATCTGCCGGTGTTTAATACAGTTAAAGAAGCAGTTGAAAAGGCCAATGCTGATGTATCTGTAATTTTTGTGCCTCCGGCTTTTGCTGCGGATGCCATTATGGAAGCCGCCGATGCCGGCATTAAGGTGGCCATAGCAATTACCGAAGGTATTCCTACAGCTGATATGATAAAGGTAAAGGATTATTTACAAGATAAAGAAACCAGGTTAATCGGTCCCAATTGTCCCGGAGTGATATCACCGGGAATGGCAAAAGTGGGTATAATGCCGGGTTTTATTCATACTAAAGGAAAAATCGGAGTAGTGTCGCGTTCCGGTACGTTGACCTACGAAGCGGTGGATCAGCTGACCAAAGAAGGTTTAGGTCAGAGTACGTGTATTGGAATTGGTGGTGATCCTATCATCGGAACCACAACCAAAGAAGCCGTAAAGTTATTAATGGATGATCCGGGAACCGAAGGCATTATCATGATTGGTGAAATTGGCGGAAGCATGGAAACGGAAGCGGCCCAGTGGATCAAAGAGAATGCTACTAAACCGGTAGTAGGATTTATAGCCGGCCAAACAGCGCCTAAAGGACGTAGGATGGGGCATGCAGGTGCCATAATCGGTGGGACAGAGGACACTGCTGCGGCCAAAATGAAGGTGATGAAAGAATGCGGTATTCACGTGGTGGAATCGCCGGCTACATTAGGAGCTACCATGAAGCAAGCCCTATCGTAGAAATAGTCATTGATCAATGGTCATTGGACAATGGTACCCAAAAAATAATATTGACTAAGTATTCACCCTTTGGCAGGTCTGCCAGAGGGTTTTTATTTTAACTTTTTGCACGTGGCTGGTAGTTATTCGCCTACTAACACTTTCTTCATCTCCGTCACTGTCTTATAAAGCACAAAACCTGCCTTTTTGTAATTGTGGATTGCATTAGGATGATCCATATCGCAGGTGTTAAGCTGAATATGTTTAGGAGAGAAACGCCAGGCTAATTCTATGGTTTTGTTTAAAAAGTATCTTCCATACCCCTTTCCGATAAAATCAGGAAGTAACCCAAAGTAAAGGATTTCTACATGGTCTCCTTCTTCAACAAGTTCGCAATATCCCGCATGTTTTTGTTTGATATTTAAGGTGTAGATGTGCGTTTTAGAACTATTGATTTTACTATAAAGTTCAGCATCATCCATAAACAACCGATCCAGCCAATTAAAGTTTTTTCCAACCTCAGAATATAGTTCCCTGTACCAGGAAATGTCTATTGGTTTTGCAATTTCGATAAGCGATGTATTTTCAATATTGTTTTCCCGGAGAGTCGGTTTTTCTTCCATTTTCAGAAAATAAACCTCAGATGGTACAGTGGTGTAATTCATGATTCGAATTGTTTGGGGCAAAAATAAAAATCCCCTGCCGTAATTACAACGACAAGGGAACAAACAAAAGGCATTTAAGAAAATTCTTACGCCAAAATCATTCTTTCAATATCATCTTTTACATTGGTAATTCCACCAATTCCAAAGTTTTCAACCAATACATTCACTACATTTGGTGATAAGAATGCAGGTAATGTTGGTCCCAGGTTGATGTTTTTAACACCAAGACTTAATAGGGCTAATAATACAATTACTGCTTTTTGCTCGTACCATGCAATGTTATATACAATTGGCAAGTCATTGATATCGTCTAAACCAAATACCTCTTTCAATTTAAGAGCCGTTACCGCCAATGAATAAGAATCGTTACACTGACCAGCATCTAATACTCTTGGGATACCGCCAATATCTCCTAGTGGTAATTTGTTATAACGGTATTTAGCACATCCAGCAGTTAGAATAACAGTGTCCTGAGGTAATTCTGTTGCAAATTCGCTATAGTAATCACGGTCGTTCATACGTCCGTCACATCCGGCCATCACAACAAATTTCTTAATGGCTCCACCTTTCACTGCATCAACAACCTTGTCTGCTAACTGAAGAACCTGGTTGTGAGCAAATCCACCTACGATTTCACCTGTTTCAATTTCTGTTGGAGAAGCACATTTTTTAGCGTGCTCAATAATTACACTGAAATCTTTAGGTTGTCCGTTTTGTCTGTCGGCAATGTGGGTACAGCCATCAAAACCACTGGCTCCGGTAGTGTAGATACGATCTATATAATTCTCTTTTGGAGGAACAATACAGTTTGTTGTAAATAAGACAGGACCATTAAAGCTTTCGAATTCTTCTTTTTGCTTCCACCATGCATTACCATAGTTACCCACAAAATGCTCATACTTTTTAAATGCAGGATAGTAGTTAGCAGGTAACATTTCACTGTGTGTATAAACATCAACACCAGTTCCTTCTGTCTGCTTTAATAACTCTTCCATGTCTTTCAAGTCGTGACCTGAAATTAAGATAGCAGGATTGTTGCGTACCCCAATGTTTACAGAAGTAATTTCAGGATTACCAAAGCTTTCAGTATTGGCTTTGTCTAATAATGCCATTACATCCACACCAAACTTACCACACTCTAATACCAAACCTACTAGTTCGTCAACACCTAATGTGTTATCAGTACTGGCAACTAATGCTTTCTGAACAAATTCGCAAACTTCTTTGCTATTGTATCCTAAGTTCATGGCATGTTCTGCGTAAGCTGCCATACCTTTTACTCCATAAATAAGAAGTTCTTTTAAAGAACGGATGTCTTCATTTTCAATGGATAAGATTCCAATGGCGGGTGCTACTTTTAAGAAATCCTCTTGTGTAGTACCTGCATATTTCACGGAATGCTCATCGTTAGAAACTTCAATTCCTTTTTCCGCTAGTTCCTTTTTTAATGCGTCTCTAAGCGCAATACCTTCATTAATTTTAGCTTCAATTTTACCACCGTCAAAGTTGGCGTTGGTGATGGTGATAAATAAAGCATCAATCATGTATTTATATGCTTTATCATTTGCTAAATCATTATTAGCAGCAATAGTGTTTACATGTGCCACACCTTTGGTCACAAATAATAGGACATCTTGAAGAGCGGCCACTTCGTCGGTTTTACCACAAACTCCTTTAATTGTACAACCTGTTCCTTTGGCTGCTTCTTGACACTGATAACAAAACATACTCATGATATAAATTTTTTTAAATTGTTTGTATACTTATTATTTGATTATAATATGGGGTAATACTTATCGGTCATTTAGATAAATAAAAGGGAGTTTATCTTACTTCACAAACTCATCCCAAACTCCCTTTTATAAAAGTCGCATAGCGAACTATGTGACCAAACCAAACCTAACCCTAAACTAATTACTTAAATATTAAATGCTGTTTTTGTAGTAGCCTTGTTTAAAATGAGCTTATACCCATTCCTCACTTAGTACTTCACCCTCTACTGATATGATAGCTCTTTTTAGTGGTATTTTGCGAGATGCCAGTTGAAGTGCCTGTTGAGCAACTCCCATTAAACCACCACAACAAGGAACTTGCATAATGACCACGGTCAACGAATTAATTCTGGAATCGTCAATCAATGAAATTAACTTTTTAAGATATATATCCATTCCATCATCAAGTTTAGGACATGCAATTCCCAAAACTTTATTTTTTAGAAACTTTTGGTGGAAGTTACCCATGGCAAATGGAGCACAGTCTGCTGCCAACACCATATCTGCCTCCTTAAAAAAACTGGCGCCAGGGTTTATCAAGTGCATTTGCACCGGCCATTGCTTTAATTGGGAGGTTTGTGGCGTTGCAGGTGCTGTATCTGCCAATGAAAATGCAGGGCGCTCGATTTCCCTGCTTTGCGAGCCCGGACATCCTCCTCCCTGATGCCCCATCGCTGGTGCTTCTTTTTTTCCGTGCATAGTGTCAATTACTTCTTGTAAATCGAAGTCGTATTTATCTTGATTATTCTTTAAAAAGGTCATGGCCTCTTTAACGAATTCCATTTCGTTGTGGTCTTTTAGGTGTTTAAGGTGGGCGATAACGGTATTGATTCCTTTATCAACCATTATTTCCATTACCTTAGTCTCGTCATACGGATCGGCTTCCCTTCTCTCAATTTCCATGGCTCCTTGCGGGCAGTGTCCCAGACAAGCACCTAATCCATCGCACATAAGGTCGCTAATTAACCTGGCCTTTCCATCTATAATTTGCAGTGCACCTTCGTGGCAACCGGGAACACATTCACCACATCCGTTACATAATTCTTCATCTATTTTAATAACGTCTCTTTCCATTACTCTTTTTGTTTGTTTACTGCAAATATGAGGCGATTTTCAATACCAAGCTTGTAACAATTGTTACAATTGGAGAAAAAGTTGTATTTTTCATGTAATTTATACCTTCAAATCTTTTATATCGATGTTAAGCGATTATCCCATAATAGAAAAGTGTCCTGTTTTTAGTGGTCTAACATTCCGTCAGATTAATGAACTGTTTGGTCAGGTTCACTATCAGGTTAAAAAATATCCAGAAGGACAAATGGTAGCTTGCGGTGGCGATGTTGTCGACAGACTAATAATAATACTATCGGGAAGTGTAAAAGGTGAGATGATGGATTTTTCGGGGAAGACCATTAAAATTGAGGATATAGAGGCACCTAAGCCAGTGGCGATTGCCTTTTTATTCGGAAAGAATAACAGATATCCGGTAAATGTGATTTCCAATAACGACTCGGAATTGCTGATTATTCCGAGAGAGTCGGTACTTAAACTTTTCGGTAAAAACGAAACCATCTTGCTTAATTATTTAAATACGATATCCGATCGTTCCCAGTTTTTGTCACAAAAAATAAAATTTCTCTCGTTTCAAACGGTACGTGGAAAAATAGCCAATTATCTATTGCAGATAAGCCAAGGGCACACCCATCAAATCACTCTGCCATTGTCGCAAAATCAAATGGCCGAGTTGTTCGGGGTTGCCAGACCTTCAATTGGCAGAGGAATGAGAGAATTGCATAATGATGGTATTGTTGAGGCCAAAGGCAAGGAAATAAAAATATTGGATATCAATAAATTAAAAGATTGCCTGGTTTAGTAGGAATTTTTTTTAGAACCCAAACGCAACCGTTGCGTGCTTTTTCAGTCATAATAACAAACGATTAAAATTAAAGTGTAAAATGAAAAAGTTATTATTTATTATTGGGGTGATGGTTATGTTCTCGGTTACGTCTTGTGACCTCTTTGATGATGACGACGATTATTCTTTAGGTAATTATTGGCTTTCATCAGGAACGATAACTAAGGATGTTGGTTCTTATTTTGTAACAACGGATGAAGGTAAAGTGCTATGGCCGTCAAAATCGCATGTTAGCATTAGTTTGTTGGAGGACGGTATGCGTGTGTTGGTCAATTATACTATTTTGGCTGATGCCACGGATAGCGACACTTATGATTATTATGTGAGAGTAAATGACATTTCGCAGATTCTAACCAAGCCGGTATTTGAATTTACTGCCGAAACAAGTTCGGATATTATAGATTCAATTGGTAATGATGCCGTAACAATTGTGGATACCTGGTTTACCGACGATTATTTAAACGTTGAATTTGAGTATGGAGGCGGTGCAACGGTACATTTTATTAACTTGGTTTTTGATGCTGAAAATGCCACCACTGATAATGGTGAGATTATATTGGAACTCAAGCATAATACAAATAGTGATCCTTATAATTACCGTCAGTGGGGTATCGCTTCTTTCGATGTCTCTAATTTTAAAGAGGAAGGTGAAACATCGGTTGATTTTTTTATCAGGAGTAAAGGGAAGGATGGTGAATTTGAGTACAACCAGCTAATTACCTATTCCTATGGTATAGATGCGGAATCCGGTTTGCGCAACAAACAATACCCGCCAGATAATGTGAGTTTTTTGAATTCGATTAAATAACCAAAAAAAGGAGTTTTTAAACTCCTTTTTTTTATGCGTTTAATATTCTGATACCCTTTTTGTTATTATGTGTTTGCCAATCCAGCGTTCGGGTAATATCAAGTTTATAGCTTTTTCCCTTGGTTTGATTGGAATAAATTCCTTATATTTGCACCGCATTTGAGGAAAATGATTCTCAAAACAACAATGGATCTGTAGCATAACTGGATAGTGCACTGCGTTACGGCCGCAGAGGTTAGGGGTTCGAATCCCTTCAGATTCACAATAACTTGAAAGATTTTCTGAAGAGTTAATGCTTAATAATGGACCTGTAGCATAACTGGATAGTGCACTGCGTTACGGCCGCAGAGGTTAGGGGTTCGAATCCCTTCAGGTTCACCAGATGAAAGTCTAAATCATATCAAAAGCGCTTAAAACGAAAGTTTTAAGCGCTTTTTTTGTGATATGTCATGAACTTCCGGAAACTCATCCCATGCGTTTAAAACTGTCTTTTTTTGCGATCGAGATAATTAAATAGTTGTTCCAGACTTTGCTTGTATTGGCTCGGGTTTAAATTCAAGCTGAGTTGAGAAGTACCATCATTATTTGTTGAAATAGAAGGAAAGTGACCTTTTAGCACTGGTTTTAAACCAGTCAATATATTGAGCTTGTAAAATTTGTCAAGTATTCTGTCAGCTATAATTTTTATTAAATCTTTCATCGAACCTGAAGCAAACAGGTCAATATAACGTGTGTCGACCTTTTCGCTTTTTTCCGATTCGTGGAATAAATAAAATATCATGGCGGTTTTGCCCTGGCGACTTGGACTATGTATCCATGAATTTAATCCATTGTCGATATTGTTCTCTATAAGGATCAGCTTTTTCTTCTGTCACAAAAGTATTGTGGATTATATACGGTACAAAAAGGATTCATCGAAGTAATTGTTTAACAAGGATACGTTTAATTCATAAAATGTGAAGCGTGAAATATGAAGCGTAAAACCTATATTTTTATACTGATCAAAAAAAGCGGGTGTCCGAAATTAAGTTGATGAAAATTTTAAACTTACGATTTGTAAGTGCCGCACGAATGGCTCTTCCCCTTAGCGACGATGCTAGGGGGAAGTACCGATCAAAGTTGCGGGGATGGGGGTTACTGAGTCTCTCTCTTGACTTCCGCACTTTTTGTGGGACACCCTCCGTATCCCTTGCTATTGCTGACTTTCTTTTTTAACTTGGGTGT
>NZ_JBQTGI010000034.1:0-41143 GCF_052400645.1 Saccharicrinis sp. GN24d3 | reverse complement strand
GACAAGTTATGCCTCGTTTCAGTAAAGCCTTGTTTTATTGCACTTTCAATGTTCACGACGAAGTTCTAATGCATAATTCGGGTTAAAATAATTATACATCCGAATCTTCAAATGAATATTTGGAACTCTCTAAAACGTGTTTTAAATTGCGCTAAAATAATTTATCCATTCGTTAAAACAGAAACATGAAAATAATACACTTACCGTTAATCCTGCTTTTATTTCTATTTTCCTGTAATACTCCTTCTACTAACAATACTATTGGTTTTACGAACAAAGGAATAAAGCTTAACAGTACTAAACTTACCCCTGAAATTATATGGCAATTGGGAAGAGTGGGCAATGTTTCTTTATCGCCCGATAACAAGCAGCTGCTCTATACGGTATCTTATACAAATATAGAAGAGAACAAATCGTATACCGACATATACAGGATTGCACTCGAATCTGGTGAAGTAAGGCAGATTACAAATTCCAGACTTAGCAAATCAAGCGTAACATTCAGTCCCGATGGAAGTAAGATTAACTACCTATCTTCGGAATCCGGCTCATTACAGTTATGGGAAATGAATCCCGATGCCTCCGATAAAATACAGGTTACAGATATCAACGGAGGCATAACAGGTTACGTATATTCGCCGGACATGAAACACCTGGCTTTTACCGCACAAGTTAAAATGGATGAAGATATTCATGATTTGTACCCTGACCTTCCACATGCCGATGCAAGAATTGAAAACGATTTAATGTATCGCCATTGGGATAGCTGGGAGGATGGTTCCTATAGCCATGTTTTTGTGGCTAATATAGCTGATGGTAAGGTAACCGATAACTATATTGATATCATGAAAGATGAGAGGTTCGATTCACCATTAAATCCTTTTGGTGGTATAGAACAAATCAACTGGACAATGGATTCTAAAAAAATCGCCTACTCCTGTAAAAAACTATCAGGTAAAGCTTATGCCCTTTCCACAAATGCCGATATTTATTTGTATGACCTGGAAAACAAATCCACTACCAACCTTACCAAAGGCATGGCCGGGTACGATCTTAATCCTATCTTTTCGCCGGATGGCAAATATATGGCTTGGGAAAGCATGGAGCGGGATGGATACGAAGCGGATAAAAACAGGTTGTTTTTATTGGATCTAACTTCCGGTGAGAAAAGGGATTTAACGGAAGGTTTTGATCAAAATGCCGGAGCGTTGGCATGGTCAGACAAAAGTGACAAGATTTGGTTTACCAGTAACCATCTTGGGCCATACCAAATTTACCATGTAGAGCTTAGCTCGGGAGACATAAAACAAATAACAAAAGGCCAGCAAAATTACACTTCGGTATTTCCGTTGGTGGATCAAGTGGTAGCAACAAAAACTACCATGAACCACCCCACTGAAATTTATATGGTAGACACCAAAACTGGTGAAGACCAGGAAATTTCGTTTGTAAACAAAGACGTATTGGCTCAATTAGAAATGGGTAAAGTGGAAAGTCGATGGATCCCAACTACCGATCACAAAGAAATGCAAACCTGGGTAATATACCCGCCAAACTTTGATCCCCATAAAAAATACCCGACACTATTATATTGCCAGGGAGGCCCGCAAAGCACCGTCAGTCAATTTTGGAGTTTACGCTGGAACTTTCAGCTCATGGCTGCCAACGGTTATATTGTTGTTGCGCCAAACAGGCATGGCCTACCCGGGTTCGGACAAGAATGGAATGAGCAAATCAGTGGTGATTATGGCGGCCAGAACATGAAAGATTATTTTAGCGCCATTGATGCTTTAGCAAAAGAGCCATACGTGAATGAGAATAAATTAGGTGCAATTGGTGCCAGCTATGGTGGCTTTTCGGTATACTGGCTGGCCGGAAATCATAACAAACGTTTTAAAGCCTTTGTTTCACACTGCGGCATCTTCAACTTGGAACAGATGTATTCCACCACAGAAGAGATGTTTTTTGTGAACTTTGACCTGAAAGGCGCCTATTGGGACAAAGACAACACGCTGGCTCAAAACTCCTATGCCAATTCTCCTCATAAATTTGTTGGCAACTGGGACACCCCCATTTTAGTTATTCACGGACAAAAGGATTTTAGAATACCTTATACTCAAGGCATGGGTGCTTATAATACGGCTAAATTAAGAGACATACCCGCCCGTTTTTTATTCTTCCCCGAAGAAAACCATTGGGTACTTCAACCACAGAATGGTATTCTGTGGCATCGTGAATTTTTTAGATGGCTTGATACCTATTTAAAATAGGTAGAATAAAAAGGTGAAAAATAAGAAACAGATACGAAAAAAAAGCGCTGACTTTTATAACATTAAAGAACTTCGTATTTATCCTCAGGAACATTTCCGGGGATATTTTCTTATCACTTCATTACTCAATTCGGGTATTTGAATACTGGTTATTTCCCAGTAGTACTTTTTTTACACCTAAAACCCAATTAAACCTTTATTTTTGTTTCTTGTTAGAAAACCGGCTCTCCTGGTTAAAAAAGACAAGGGAAAAATTACACACCACACAATGAAAAATATGCGTTTTTTAATTTTCTTTGGGATTATTTTGGGAATTCACTTTTTGGTGAACTTATATATTTATAAGCGGGGTGCTCAAGGGATTGAAGCTATGCCTCAACTGCTTCCTTATCTGCGAGGAATAATGTTGTTCTTGGTTTTGGCGTATCCGGCGGGTCGCTTTTTAGAAAAAATCTGGTATTCTCCCATTTCTTCGTTTGTTCATTGGAGTGGTGCATTTTGGTTTGCCGGAATGCTTTATTTTGTGCTTGTTATTTTTATGGTTGATTTGGTCAGATGGAGCAATATGTTGTTTCATTTTATGCCGGACAAACTAAACGACAATTATGCACAAATCAAATTAATTACAACCTATGCTGTAACCGCAATTGTGGTTCTCACGGTTGTAGTTGGGCACATCAATGCCTGGACACCCAAAATTGTAAAACAAAACATCAAAATAAATAAACCGGGTGGAGATAGGAAGTCCATTAAAATAGTAGCGGCTTCGGATATTCATCTGGGAACGATTATAGGGCCGCGAAAAACAGGGAAACTGGTAAATACCATCAATTCGTTAAACCCGGACATCATATTGTTTGCGGGCGATGTGGTTGATGAAGATGTCAAACCTGTTATCGAACAAAATCTGGGTGAGAACCTGCTTCAGCTTGAAGCCCCTCTGGGAGTTTACGCTTCAACGGGGAACCATGAATACATTGGTGGGGTTGACAGGGCTGTTGAATATCTGGAAGAACATGGTATTCATATACTAAGGGACGAAAGTGTTTTCATTGACAGTTGTTTTTATATTGTGGGAAGGGAGGATAAAGATAGAACATCCTTCACGCGTATGCCACGAAAATCAGTTGAGGAACTTGTTAGACCTCTAGACAGGCAAAAAACCATTGTAATGCTCGATCATCAGCCTTACAACCTGGAAATGGCCCAAAAAGCAGGTATTGACTTACAGATTAGCGGACATACCCACCATGGACAACTTTGGCCTTTTGGCTATATCACACAAAAGATTTTTGAAGTGAGCAGAGGATATAAGCAAAAAGGCAACTCTCATTTTTATGTAAGCACGGGCTTTGGAACCTGGGGTCCTCCGGTACGGATTGGGAACAGACCCGAAATTTTAGAGTTTACACTGGAGTTTGAGCAGTAGAATACGGTGACACTGAGACCCCAAGGAAATGATTAAACCAGCCATATGCATTCGAATTTCTGTTACGCAATTAAACTGCTTCAACACAAGGTGTTTCACTAACTTGCCTCAACTCACAAAAGGGTGCTGCCTTGTTTCAGCAACGTCTTGTTTAATGGCATTTTAAAAACTCATTATGTGTCTTTAATACATATCCGGATTAACTAAACATGCGCTTATAGGTTGTACAACCATATCATTTGCAGGTCCTTCTACACTTTAATAACACGCTGGATGCTGATATTTCCATGGATTAAGTAAAACAATAGGCACTTTCAGCGCATATAAAACATTGACCTAAAGGGGCAATCCGCAAAGCACAAGGCTGTCTTTAAAAATATATTATTTTACCCTGCAAAAGAATATTACACGGGGAAAACAGTGAAAATTACGAATTGTAAGAAGTACTAATTAATCAATAGCAGCCTATTAGACATTTCACCTTTTCACATTTTCCTCATACAAATTGATCCAGTCCTGAGATGTCATTTTCCGAGTCAGTTCACCAATAAGTTCATAAGGAATATCATCCCATTTTTTAAAACGAATGCAACTCTTGCCCATATCCAATTTATACTTACCATGTTTTGGGTATTCTCCCACAAACCAATCGTGCAATTTTTTATCGGCATAAATTCCTGAGTGATATAAAGCAACAAAATTCTTTTGCGATGCTATACTCATAAAGGGCAATGGTAGTTTTGGATCACAATGGTACCCGGCTGGGTACAAGGAATGCGGAACCACATAACCAATCATGCCGTAACTCATGGTTTCTTCAAATCCTTCAGGAAGATTTTCAAGTATTACATTTCTGAGTTTTTTAAAGGCACTTTGCCGATCTTCGGGAAGTTGGTTGATATAGTCAGCGGGAGAATCTGCTTGTATTTGCATGGTTATCGGCATTAATGTTAACAGATACATAACATATAACCGGTTATTTGGTTGTCCCTATTGACTAATTTTTCGATTTTTTATAGGCCTCCACAATTACTTGTGCAATTTGTTGATCTGCTTCATTAACCATCACCTTAACCCCTTCTGCAACAATAGGTTCGTAAACATATGAATTCAAGGTATTATTTTTTAAGAAACAATTGATACCATTGGCTTTCAGCATACTTTTCACCATTTCGCTCTCCCATAACGAACCTGAATATATCTCAACAATTCGACCTCTGTCTGTCATAATTCCTTTATCTTTATTTCACTAAACTCTACCCCCTGTCCTTCAGATTGTAATCCAATATATCCATCGGTCAACGGTTTACCATCAATTTTTACCCTTGGATCATAACCTTTAACAACTCCGCCGCCTATCGAAGGATTACTGTAATGCAATACAGTATCCCCTTCAACAATGTGAAATACTGAACCTCCTTTTACAATCAACTCAACGCTAATCCACTGATCCCATTTATACGTCGAAGAGGTTGATTTTATACAATGTCGGGAATCCTTTTTCCCATTAAAAACAATATTTGTTCCCGGCGTACAAACATTTCCCGTAGGTCTTTGCTCACCTTCTGTTTCCTCCGCCAGCAGCTGATATTCTACAGATATTGGCCAGTTCTGTTCTTTTAAAATGGTCTTAGGATCTTGGGAATGAAACATGACACCGCTATTGCGAAAGGTAAATACAGGTGCGTCATTTAACCACTGATCGGTGAAACGATATTCAAATTTTAAATGATAGGAAGAAAATGGCTGGTAATAGAACAAATGTCCAAAACGTTCGTCAAACCGATTATACCCGTCGTAGTTAACTTGAATTTTACCGTCAACGACCCTGAACGTATTGGCGTAATTATCACCTAACTTATGATGATTTAATTTCACCACCCACCCGTCAAGGTTTTTTCCGTTAAACAGATATTTCCATTCTTTATCTTTTTTGCGATTTTCTATGGAGGAATTGAGTCCACAACTCAATGTTACCGACAAAATAAAAACTCCCCATATCATATTGACCTTACACATCTGATTTATTTTATATTCCCGATTCTATAACCCGTGTATTTCGCCTGTTCCTCCTCTTATAACTACATTAATAGAAGACCTGTGCCCCAAATAAAGTGTAACATCCTTACACCACATACTAGATATATCTTCACCAAAAACACATGAGATATTCGGCTTATTGATTAAACTTTATACCTGTTGAACAAATAAGTACCCATCCAAAGCAAGCCATTAATTGCATATTATATAACAGATATCCTTATGTTTCCAAGATGACTTAAAATGTTGAATAGCAAGAAAAAAGAAGCATGGTTTATTTTGTTAATCTATTAATATTCAACATATTAAATTTGCGATATTTTAAAAGCCATACTAAATATTAAAAGTACAAAAGTTTTCTCAGAGACAAATGAATTTCTTAATTAGAGTGAAAAAAGAATTTACACCATACTGGAACTAGTAAAACCTCCACTAAGGGATTGTTTATCATCAAAGAAGACAATACTAAGAAAAGAGACTACACACCATACATCATTGGCTGTTATTTTCTTACCGAAAAAGTTATCAACATTTTCTGTTATTTATTTTAGCTTCACCATTGAATGCATTTTAAGCGTCATTTTATGCCCCAATACATAGCTATTGCTCACTATCTTCCCGATACCGAAACTTTAAAAATCTCTAACTATCTTCACTTATACATTAACGGGCCTATTTTTTACCGGTGTAATGTCCATCATAAACCCAATTATTATTACATCCTTTAAACCTGGCCGGATAACCCTGTTTCCAACATGGTAGTTGCCAATTCGGTTAGCCTCATTTCCCTAATAACCTAAATACGACAACAATTAGGATTATTCCTGCCAGAGTTATATAGGCATAAGGGCTTGCGAAGTTAAAAGTTTGGCCTAAAGCGGGATTGAATTTGGGCACTATTAATCGTGGGTCTTTCCTGTTGAAATAAAATGGTCCATGCCAATTTCCGGGATCCTTGCTCATCCGGTTCAACATTTCTGTTTCCTTTTGGTTTCTCATCATATGTGCTTTTTGTCTGTACTAAATAAACTTACTTTTCAGTTTTTCTAGACAATATAAAACATGCTTATCTACTCAACTCAAGAAGCTTTAAAACAGTTTTCCAATTTCGGGTAGTTGCTGGTACTTTAAATTTACTTTCGAAAAAGTGGTTGCTTAGCTTAGTTTGATGATATTTTCCTTTGATGCAGAGAAACACATCATTCTTGTCGATGACAAACTGATCTGGCTCAAAATTATAGGATTCTGCTTTTAAACGGTTGTCTGAACTAGGTATATCTTTTAAAAACGTAAGATGTAGTTGGTTTATACCTATCTCACCTTTATCAAAAGGGTTATTATTAACGATATGCTCCAATTCTTGAGCCGATCGAACGATTACAGGTACTTCAAACCCATATTTATCTGCAATAGCCTGTTCAATCTTATTCCCTATTTCTAGGTTACTCCATGGCTGGTCAGCATTAAAAATTACATTGCCGCTTTGGATATAGGTAACCACGTCTGTAAAACCTATACCTGCAAACAACAGCTTTAAATCTGCCATGAGGATTTTTCTTTTACCGCCAACATTTATGCCTCGTAAAACCGCCACCATTTTATTTATATTACCAATCTAACAATCTTTTTTCGCCTTCCAGTTTCCTGATGTCCGATATTTCCTGTGAAACTTCAATCACCCCTTTGTATTCACCCTGTTCGTTTCTTACCGCAAAATATTGGATAAGAATATATTCTCCCCTCATTTTAATCCAAAAATCGGCCCTGCTTTTTTCTCCACTTCTAAATGACCGAACAATATTTTCTACCACATGCACACTTTCGGGCGGATGACAGTTGTTTACTTGGCGCCCTATTATGGCCTTGGTCCGCGGGAATATTCTTTTAGGAGGTGTTGAAAAATACCGCACTTTGTCGTGCTCGTCCACGTAAGTGATATCAACGGGTAAATGATTAAAAATAAGTTTGAGCTGCTCCACACTTAGCTCTCCTGTTCCAAGATTTACCTTTCCGTCTTCGAAATCTTCTTTTTTATCGCTCTTTGCTACTTTTGCAGGCTGAACATAAGGATATCCCATCTCAAAACCTTCACGGTTCATTGCGGCCAGCTGTTCTTCGCTGATAGTAGACAGGATATAGGGAAAAAGAATACGCTCTTCACGAAACTTAATGGCCAGCATATTAAAAAAGATATCGCCAACACAACGCTTAAACGTTTTTAATTCAACGCTATCATTCGATAGCTGATGGATCACCGTTTTTATATTCTTTCTGATATCGTCATGAAATGACCACATAATTAGCAAACACCTGTAATCGGACGAGTTTTTTTCAATCACCGGAAACAGCACATTTTCTTTAATGGTATAATGTGCTACAAATACCTCCAACTGCCGAAATAATTGGAGCAACTTTTTTTTGCGTTCAATGTGCTCCACATCTAAAACAAAATCTTTAAAAACAGGCTTTATCTGTTTTAGTAACAACTCCATTTCCCTGTTGTTTTGCTCAAGTACACCCAAAAAAGAATCTATTGCTGGTATTATCCTTTCAAAGTTCTCAATAGGTTGGTGGAAAATATTCAGAATTTTATTGGTCAGCACCTTAATATCATCCATCGGATACCCTTCTTTTATCAGTACATCAAAAAGGGTGATAAAGTCTGTAGGTATTACCGTTTCAATAAAGTCTTTATTCCCAACAATAAATTCACGAGCACTGCCAGTTTGCAATATGGTTTTGGCAACTTTTAATAATATTGTTAATCTCTTATCCTTCGTATTTGTAAATTCCGACATATGGTGCAACTATTAATATTTCTACATTAATTTACGGACTAATATACAATATACTTATATTTTAATGCATATTTACAAACTAAGATGTTTAAAAATAAAGGATGGCAACGATAAATCACCACCCTCTATAAAATTCACATGTATTTATTAAATTAAATCATAGAACCTGAAAAAAATGCATAAGCAGTTTAACATTGATATCAAATTACCTTTTTACTTTATTGGCTTTGTGCTTTATAAACTTAGTATTAAAAACTTATATTCAACGAACCAAACACATTCCTTCCCGGAGCAAAAATAGGATCTGTTGTTCCACGCACCGAACGACTTAAGTGTTCGTAGTAATTCTCGTCGAATAGGTTGTTTACACCTGCGGCAATCTGAACAGCATTGGAAATTTGATACGATAGTTTTACATCCAACAATGAAAATGATGGTGTTTTTGTTTCTCCATATTCAGATGAAA
The DNA here is from genome assembly GCF_052400645.1 of Saccharicrinis sp. GN24d3. Lineage (NCBI taxonomy): Bacteria > Pseudomonadati > Bacteroidota > Bacteroidia > Marinilabiliales > Marinilabiliaceae > Saccharicrinis > Saccharicrinis sp. GN24d3. The sequence goes on along the minus strand of NZ_JBQTGI010000034.1, from coordinate 32,140 downwards.
TGCGCGATTGTTCCATTACATGACGGAAGTTAAGCTCTGGCCGAAACTTATCCCCCAAAAATGACCCTCGCAATGTATATCTAAAATCAAGCGGCGCTATTTCTGGCAGAGGTTCTCCTCTTTCCAAATCTTCGGCATAGGTGTACGCTAAACCCATTTGATGCCGCAGCCCCGCAAATAGTTCCTGTGTCCAATTAATCTCGAGACCGGTTTTAAAAGCCTTATCAATATTTACAAACTGGCGTACGCCGGGACTGTTGGGCAATCTTGCGGTCAAATTGGTGTCGATCACCGATGAAATAAAGTCCTGCATAAACGAAGCAAAAAAATCAAAATCTATGACTGATTTCTTCGTGGCCCATTCAAAAGTTAAATCCACCTGGTTGTTGATCTCCGGATCTAAGTTTGGATTACCCAACATCTCGTAGGGATCTTGCCCTACGGGAAAATAATTAATAAAACGTTCTGTTAATCCTGCACTACGTTGCGCTCTGCCTAGCCATAGTCCTAATGTAACCGTCTTATTCAATTTTAGTGAGGTTCCCAAACTGATGCTCGGGTTAATCTGTGTCTCGTCTGTTTGGGAGTACACTTGCATAAACTCCGTACTACCATCGTTAACTTTAGAGTTATTAACCTCCATCCTACCAGAAAAAACAAAGTGATATTTCTCTGTTTCGAGATGGTACTCTCCAAACAATCCCCCTTTAGCGATACGACTATCTTGCCAGGCATTATCCTCAACTGTTTTTCCTGCATTGGGCCCCATCAAAAATTCGCGAACCCTGGTTCCCTCCGCTCCTTCCACGCGCCAGTCTGCCCCTGCAAATAGGGTTCCCTTCGTAAACTTCCATACTCCTTCGCTACGCCCCCCGTAGTTATGAGTCTTTGCCGGAGTTTCAGCATTCATGGTTCGCGGATCCAGGTTTTTCAGAAGATTATCCATTAAGTGATCTACAAAAGAGGCAAAAAAAGTAGTATTCCAGGATTTTAGCCGATCATTGTTAATGTTCATATCGTGCCGGGCGTTCATCATCCAGGTATCATCTTCCCGCAAGTCCATTGGCAGTGCAGGAAAATCCACATCGCGAGCCATATTGTAAATGGCGGAAACTCTCAGTTGCTGTTTAGAGGTAAGCTTAAGTCCGATAGTAGTTCCAAAACTCCCCCTCTCAAAGTCGGATTGAACAGTTTGATCATTTCCTGCCTTATAATCATCCCCTTGTGCCCAGGCTCCAAAAAAACTAAGGTCATAGCTTTTGCCACGAAACCCTAATTGAGCCTCACTAGTTAAGGCCGATCCATTACTTTCGTAACCTGAAGATAATCTGCCATAAACATCAGTTTTGTCCGTAAACTTAAGCTTGGCGGGAACAAAGTTTACTGTTCCTCCAAAACCTGTCCCATATCGCAAAACGTGCGGGCCTTTAAGCACCTCAATCTTATCAATCATGTTGGGCGCCACCTGGCTTGTAGGCGGATCCATCCTGTTAGGACAAGCAGCCGTAGCGCTTTGGGCTCCATTTAAAACGATATTGAGCTGGTCGTATTTAAATCCGCGTAAAACGGGGTCAAAACCATACTTCCCACTTTTGCGGATACTGTTTAGCATGGGTGTCTGATTTAACACGTCCGCCCCATCGTGCGCCATTCTGTCCTGATATCCCAGTTTCAAACTGGATGATGGTGTTTGACCTGGCCGAACAGCTAACACCGTTACCGGGTAAAGACTTACCGAGACACTTTTTCGATAGTATATTCCGGGTTTAAATAACTGTACTAGTTGATCTGCACTCCACTCCCACTCTCCATAGTTGAGATGGGACAGTTTCATGCTAACTTCTTCTTTCCAAGTAAATTTAATCGTTCCGTTTTCGTCAGAAACGCCTGTTTGATTTCCATACACATAAGTTGCACCTTGAATAGGCATCGAACTCTCCTCATCCAGCAACTTGATGTGTTGTTGTGCATATATTCCGGTCATGTTCATGAGTAACAACATCAAAATCATGAACACATGCTTGATAGTTTTTTTAAATTTCATAAAATGATTTTAGGTTGATCCAATTTTGTATACCAGACACAACGCTTTAAGGACTGTACATTTGCGCACGCCAAAAGCACTCTCCAATAGTTACATGGGGAGATTTATAAAGTAAATTGTAATAAGAATTTCGGAGGTCGGAAAAACTTATTTATATAACCGGATCTTTTGAATGGTGTATTAAAGTATTGTTTTTGCTTTTCTTTAATCGATGAATTAGATTTTAATAATATATCAAATTCAGGCAGAAATAAATTTAAAACGGAATTTTCCTTAAAATTTTTTGACGTTTCGCTTTGAGGGTTTTCTTGTGCTTTCTTTAATTGCTTTTTTAAATGGCACTTACCATTACAAGTGTTATCAGGCTTATCTTTATTAACGCAAAGTACCTTGGCAATATAATCCTGGTGTATTTTAAAGTCGATGACAATCCAAATCCTGCCAATGGTTGGAAGCAAGAATAAGATGATGGTTAATATGGATAGAGTTTGCTTCAAAATAATACCATGAGTTACCATTATTTATTAGGAGAATATACTATTTGCATTTTCAATTCCTCAAGGAATCATTTTTGGACTACATATCCAGCTTAACTTCTTTTTAGCCATTTGAATATTTCAATTTTGCTTCTTTCGTTATATTACTAGTTGCGACCGTTACATTCTTATTCGGAACATTTTCAGAAAGTTTAAATGTTTGAATATTTCTGCCTTTTTTGATTTACATATTCCGATACCGGTATCTTTAGCATAGAACCGGAACACGTTGGTTTTATGATTCATTTCGCATCCAATCAAAATAAAACCATTAAACTTCTAACCTCCCATACCCAAATTACAAGTGCGCCATAAACTAGAATAAAGCAGCGGACCGTTTGATAATTACATGTAATACCAGGTAACATCTAACATTACCAATCCCCAAATGGCAAGTATAAATTTTGAGATATAAACAATATTACCGAATTGCACAAAATAATATTAAAACAGCAATACCAAAACGCTACTCCCTCCTAAAATCAACGGTGTTAATTTTAGCTCCATAAGTAAATGAAGATTACACAGTAAAATAAGAAAAGGAGCGGATGTAAAGGTGGTTGCCGAGATAAAATATCCCTCATTGCCAATCTGGTCTGTATTACCAAAAATATTATCTTTTACAGACGCTAATTTACCCATAGTGCTACAGTAAGAATATGTATTTTGCGAAGGTTCCTATTGATTAAACCACTACAATTTAATAGGAAATATCCCAACTATCAAAAATCTTTGTCAAAAACACACTCTTTTTCCACAAATAACTTTACATGATCAACAGAGCCACTGCCGTGAAATTCAACGGTAGTCCCAACGATTTCGCCAATAGAGTTTTTATACTCTCCTGCAAAAACTTCTTTGTTATTCACCAACAACTGAACATTTTTTGATTGGTTCGTGATTTCTACATCAAACCACTCATTGCGATTAACGACAAGACTACTTAAGTCCTCTTCTAATCCGGTCCTTTTAATTTCACTAATTCCATAAGAAGAATAAGTGCTACAACCTTCGCCTACAAATTTAAAACTAATCTCTCCACTAGTCCCCACCACAACAACATAAGTAGAATAACAACGAACTGCAGGCCAAAACGAACTTGTTTTTAACCTGGCTTTATAAGTAAATAAATCCCCATTAATTCCTGTTTTTTTGTAATTATCCAAGCGTACGGAAATGATTTCAGTAGTATCAATTCCTAAAGATGATATCGTTTTGGGAGAGACATGGAAAACATTACTTTTAACTGCTTTTTCTAACGGAACCGGATAATACCGTTTTCGCGTTTCTGCATTATAATCACCAAAATAGTAATAGGTGAAAGCCTGCCAGCCATTAGTTTTAACCAATATTTTGTCGGACCGCGCAATAACCTCGCCTCTACTCCTCAGTTTAGCCTCAAACTGCCCGGGATAAGCATAAAAATGAGAGATCGCTTTTTGATGGTTGACCTGGTGAAATTCTGAATTGTCTCCAAAATCAATAAAAACAGAATCCTGAGTTTCTTGTATTTCAAGATCGAAATAGGCTGTTGTTGGGCAATTGCCTTCTGTTTTAACCAACTGAATAGTGGCCTGAATAGGACTATTTTTTATTAAAGTTTTATTATTATCGAAACTGATGGTATAAAAAAAACCAATAACAATAATTAGCAAAGGAACCAGATACCATATGTATTTTACACTACTTTTTTTAGGATTAGTAGTAAAATCAAATTCAGTATAGTTAGCAAGAGCCTCCAGGGTACTTTCTTGTGGCGAATAATTTGCATCTGTCTTTACCTTACCAAATATTCGCTTTAGTGTAGCTACGCTTATCAAGACTTTGGTCTGCTGATGGACCGAAAAACTGAGATCTTCAAAATCGCGATTTTTCCAATTCACCCCCCTTCCGCGGTTAAACTTTTTCTCTACCTGTTTTAAAATTTGCCGTGTAATATCCTTGTTCATTCTTGAGATTCCATATAAATCCCCAAATACAAAACACTCATTTATACACACTTAACCTATTCACTGTTTTGTTTCGGGAAAGAATAAGCTAATATGTGAAAATTTCTGATGTTATCCATAATTTTAAGGTAGAAATCAGTTTATGAAACTTAATAGGAATCACTACATCTATATCAGTGTTATGGATAAAATTCTAAATAAACTAAGTAAAGTAATATTCATATTACTTCTTTGCACTCTTAATATACATGGACAACATAAGTATTTATTAGAAGCAGAGTCTTTCAAAAATCGTGGTGGTTGGAAAGTAGATCAACAGTATTTCGATATCATGGGATCGTCATATTTATTGGCGCATGGTATGGGCGAATCAGTCAAAAATGCTTCAACCAGTATTGTGCTGCCTAAAAAGGGAAAATATCATATTTGGGTGCGAACAAAAGATTGGGCGCCATTTCCTGTTGGACCGGGTAAGTTTCAGCTTAAAATAGGAAAGAATTATACCAAAGAGTTTGGCGCTTCTGGAGAAAAAGGATGGAAATGGTATGAAGGGGGTACAGTTCAAATAGATGATCCTTCCAGTATTAAAATTGTATTAAAGGACTTAACTGGTTTTGCCGGAAGATGTGATGCGATTTACTTTAGTTCAAGCAAAAGAGATGTCCCACCCAATGATTTAAAGACCATGAATCCGTGGCGCAAAGCGCTTTTAGGTTTATCAGATACTCCTGAAACTAAAGGGAAATACGATGTAGTGGTTGTTGGAGGCGGAATGGCCGGTATTTGTTCGGCTGTTGCAGCATCACGAAGTGGATTAAAGGTTGCATTGATTCAAAATCGTCCTGTATTAGGTGGCAATAATAGCTCTGAAATACGTGTTCACCTGATGGGGTATATCGACAGGGAAAATGATTATCCGGCATTGGGTAGAATAGTGCGAGAGTTGGATAATGGTGATCCTCATAATGCCAATATTGATGGCAAAAAGTATGGCGATAAACGAAAAGAAAGTGTGGTTAACTTTGAAAAGAACATCGACCTGTATTTAAATATGCATGCTTATGAAGTAGAAATGGATGGGGCAATAATAAAAGCAGTTATTGGTCGTCATATTTCAACCAACCAGGAGCTAAGATTTGAGGGTAGTTTTTTTGTGGACTGCACCGGTGATGGAACCATTGGCTACGTTGCAGGTGCTGATTATCGTTATGGCAGGGAGAGTAAAAAAGAAACAGGCGAATCATTAGCGAGAGATAAAGCGGACACCTTCTGCCTGGGGACGTCAAACATGTGGCATGCTTCTAAATTCGATGATGTTTCTTCATTCCCGGAAACGCCATGGGCCCTGCAGTTCTCCAATGAATACTTTTTAGATGGTCCTACATCGGAATGGTTTTGGGAAACCGGTTTTAATAATTTCGATGCACTTTCTGAAGCGGAAGAAATTCGCGACCACAACTTTAGGGCTGTTTATGGAAACTGGTCGTACCTGAAAAATAATTTGAAAGAAAAATACAGTCATTATAAACTGGATTGGGTTGGATATATTGGAGGTAAACGAGAATCCAGAAGATTAATGGGCGATTACATTTTCTCGGAGATGGATCGGGATCATACTAATCCTCGTCAGCCGGATGCCTTTATTCCTACAACCTGGTCTATTGATTTGCACTATCCACAAGATGAGAATAGTACATATTTTAAGGGTCAGGAATTTCTTTCAAAAGCAGTGCATAAAAGGGTAAAACCGGCGCATGTTCCATATCGTTGTCTCTATTCTCGAAATATCAGCAACTTATTTATGGCGGGTCGGGATATTAGTACCACCCACGTTGGTTTTGGTTCAACGCGAGTGATGCGTACCACTGGATTAATGGGGGAAGTTGTTGGTTATGCAGCGAGTCTGGCGGTTAAATATGGTACCGATCCAAGAGGTATTTACGAAAAACATCTGGAAGAATTGAAAAGCATATTAAGAGGTGAATGAAATTAACACAATAATTTATTAATCAGTCATGGTGATCAGTTTCCCCTTCATAAAGGAGGGGGAATGATGTGAAGGCACGGGGAATCAGATATTTTTTTTTAGAACTAAGTTTTAGCATTTCATAAACTAAAAGCATCTGCCATCTTCTTCGTTGAGATACTCCTCCTTTGTATGGAGGAAAGCCAACTGCCGTAAAAAGAATATAAAATGAAAAAACTAACTTATTTTTTAACAGCATGTATTTTTATTGCTTGTACAAATCAAAAAAGCAATACCGAGAGTAACAAAACACCTTTTCCCTATACCATCACGGAAGAAACAGCTAACAGGGAGGGAATGAGTGCTGCCATGAAACGTAGTTTCCAAAACTACAGCCATATTCATCCTCGAAACAATGAGTTATATTCTCAATTTAAATATACACCGGTTAAAGGATTGGATTACAGCAATCATGATGGAACCATTACGCGTCGTGATCCTTCAAAGGTAATTTTTGAAAATGGAAAATATTATGTCTGGTATACCAAGCGTGATACCCCTGTTATTCCGGTAGGCGCAAAAAATGCCCAAAAAGCCAACGACACCATACCATCAACCGATTGGGATTTATCAGAAATATGGTACGCGACCAGTGAAGACGGTTTTACCTGGAAAGAGCAAGGAGTAGCTGTACCGCGCCCACCTAAACCACATGTAGGATGGCGTTCGGTTACAACTACCGATGTACTCAAGTTTAAAGGGAAGTTTTATTTGTATTACCAGGGTTTTATGGAAGCCAGTGGGTTAAAAGGCGATTATTGTCCTGTGGCTGTATCATACGCTGATTCACCAGATGGCCCCTGGACGCCAACCAACGAAATCGTCATCCCTAATGGACCAGAAGGTGCGTGGGATCAATATGCTATTCACGATCCTTATCCTTTGGTACATGATGGTAAAATCTACCTATACTATAAAAGCGCATTTAACCGCCCTGAACCGGTTTGGGTAGGTGGTGGTCTGGCCATTGCAGATCACCCGCTAGGACCCTTTAAAAAACATCCACTGAACCCTGTTTTGAATTCAGGTCATGAGGTAACATTATTCCCTTTTAAAGAAGGAGTTGCAGCTATTATTGCCAAGGATGGCAACGAACATTTTACCGTTCAATATGCCAAGGACTGGGTAAACTTTGAAATAGCATCAATCACCGAAATGGTTCCTATCGCAACCGGACCTTTTGTTCCTGATGCTTTTACAAACACAAAATATGGACAAGGGATTACCTGGGGAATGTGCCACTTCATCAATGCAGGGAAATACGGTGTGAACCAGCATTCTATTTTGGCTCGCTTCGATTGTGATTTAAGTCTTGAAGTTGATGACCCAAACATGAAACGGACAGGACTATGGCAAGATATTGACATCTATTTTAAACAAGGATTAAATAAAGAACAAAGAGAGCGAATTGAAGAGCAAAACAAGAAATTGAAAAAAGAAAAGGAGTAAACAGGCAACTGTCAATTACTTAAGAAATCAATCTATTATGAAAATAAAATCTACAATAATCGGAGCACTATTATTTGGCATATTCAGTTCTTGTACTACAAAACAAGAACAAACCAGGGGTACATTTGAACCTCAGGTGTTCCCGCATAAAATGCCTACAGAGAAACCTGATTACCCTATTAGCTCTGCAGTTGACCGTATGTTCGATTACCCAACTCCACGGGTTCAGGACAATGAGCTGTTTTCTCAGTTTAAATATACACGTCTGGAAGGATTTGATTATAACGGTGGTGATGGAACCATCTCTCGTCGCGATCCTTCTCGCCCTGTTTTGATTGATGGCAAATACTATATGTGGTATACTAAACGACACACAGAAGTACCACCAATTGGCTGGAACAGGGCCGCTGAAGCTACCGATGTGATACCTTCTACGGATTGGGATTTATGCGACCTATGGTATGCTACCTCAAAAGATGGCTTTACCTGGGAAGAACAAGGGGTGGCTGTAGCCCGTCCTGAAAAACCGGCATTGGGCTGGCGCTCTGTGGCTACTCCCGATATATTAATATGGGAAGGAAAATACTATTTGTATTTTCAGGCTTTTAACGAGCCTAGCGGAACCAAAGGAGACTGGTGCCCTATATCCATGGCTTATGCCGATTCTCCTGAAGGACCCTGGACGCATACAGGAAAAGTGCTGGTACCTTTTGGTAAAAAAGGAGAATGGGATCAGGACCAAACACAAGACCCACATTTAATTGTTTACAAAAATAAAATCTATTGCTACTACAAAGCAGCCTATAACAAGTGGCCTGATGTAAGAGATAAATATGCAGTAGCCCATGGTTTGGCCATTGCCGATAATCCTTTTGGTCCTTTCGAAAAGCACCCTTTAAACCCGGTTTTAAACTCAGGTCACGAAACCACTTACTTTCCATTTAAAGAAGGGATTGCTGCTTTAGCCATTAAAGACGGTAACGAAGCACAAACCATGCAATATGCAGAGGATGGTGTAAACTTTAATATTGCTGCAACAGTGGAACTTACTCCAACAGCTTGTGGCTTTTATACACCAGATGCTTTTACAGGGACAGAATATGGCAGAGGGGTGACCTGGGGCGTTTGTCATTTTATCAACGCAGCTACTTCTCCTGATAAGAAACACTCTATCATAGCTCGAGTAGATTGCGATTTAAGTCTCGATGTGGATGAAAAATGGTTTAAGAGTACCGGTGTATGGCATCGACCAGAAGTTTATTTTAAGCAAGGTCTCGGAGGAATGAGGAAGCAGAGGATAGAGCAGTCAACAGTCGGCAGTCAAAGGTAAGTAGTTAAGCTCCATTAGTATGGAGTGTAATCCCAGATGTATAATAAAACATTAAACCGGAGCATCACTAATACATAACACTATAAAAGAGCCATTGGTGTCGGAAAAAACATAAAGATCATGATAAGAAAAACTAAAGCGAAACTTATTTATGTTGTTTTGGCAACAGCAATATTTACTTCATGTTCAGAAGGATCAAAGGAGCAAGTAAGTGAATCCCAAGGTGTATTTCCATTTACTATGCCTGAGGAAAAACCCAATATTCCCATGAGTTCATCTACCGAACGAATGTTTAAATACGATGCCAAACGAGTTCAGGATAATGAACTTTTTAGTCAATTCAAATACACTCGCTTGAAGGGTTTTGATTATAATGGTGGTGATGGAACTATCTCGCGTCGCGATCCTTCCAGACCTATCCTGGCTGATGGTAAATACTATATCTGGTATACCAAACGCCATACGGAGGTTCCTCCGGTAGGCTTTAGCAGAGCAAAGGAAGCTACGGATGTCATCCCTTCTACTGATTGGGATTTGGCCGATATTTGGTACGCTACGAGTGAGGACGGCACCACTTGGGAAGAACAGGGACCAGCGGTAGAACGTCCTGAAAAACCAAAATCAGGATGGCGTTCATTGGCAACACCTGATATCCTGGTTTGGAAAGGCAAATACTATTTATACTACCAGGCATTTGATGAGCCAAGTGGATTACGGGGTGACCTTTGCCCGGTTTCAGTATCGTACGCCGATTCGCCTGATGGCCCATGGACACATGGTGGCGATGCGGTAATACCTTTCGGAAAAGAAGGTGAATGGGACCAAAATGCAACGCATGATCCACATCCTATTATTTTCAACGGAAAAATTCATATCTACTATAAAGCTGCCTACAATAAATGGCCGGATAAACGTGATAATTATGCAGTAGCACACGGGTTGGTGACTTCAGAAAATCCTTTAGGCCCATTTAAAAAGCATCCGCTAAATCCAGTAATGAATTCAGGTCACGAAACCACTTATTTTCCTTTTAGAGATGGAGTAGCTACTTTGGCTATTAAGGATGGGAATGAGCGCGAGACCATTCAATATTCAAAAGACGGTGTAAATTTCAATATTGCTTCATGTATCTCATTCGCACCGACTGCCGCAGCGCCGTATATTCCCAATCTTTTTACAGAAGGAAAAGGCAACCGCGGATTCAAATGGGGATTGTGTCACTTTGTAAATGCAGGAACGCCTACAAGTACATACTCTATCATGGCTCGTTTTGATTGCGATTTAAGTTTGGATTTTAACGAATCTGGTTTTAAAAAGACGGGTGTTTGGCATAGGCCGGAAGTATATTTTGAGCAGAGCATGGAATCGCTTTATTTTCACCCTGAGGGTAGGTACAAAAAGGAAAAGTAAAAACTTCTTATGATGAAAATTAGATATTTTATAACGGCAATAGTGTGCTGCCTATCAATACTTATTCAGGCTCAAACCGACTTCAATTTTGCGGAACTACTCCCCGAGAAGTTTGATAAAGCAAATATCATTGAGGAAGAAGATTACAATGTGTGGGGAACGAATATTATAAAAGGAAACGATGGAAAATACCATGCTATTTACTCGCGTTGGTTAAAGTCAAGAGGTCACCATGGCTGGGTAACACATTCCGAGATTGCTCATGCTGTCTCGGATAAATTGACAGGTCCTTATACATTTAAAAACGTAATTCTTCCTGCTCGTGGAAGGGATTTTTGGGATGGTGACTGTACTCACAATCCCCACGTAATGGAATATAAGGGTAAATATTACCTATACCATATGGGTAACCGGGGAAGCGGTTACTGGGACAATACACCTGATGACAGGATGCCGCTTTATAAAGATGCTGAGTGGTGGGTAAATCGTAACAATCAACGCGTTGGTGTAGCTGTAGCCGATGATTTAAATGGTGAATGGAAACGTTTTGACAAACCATTGATAGATGTAACCGGCAACCGAATGATGACCTCAACTCCAACTATTTCTCGCAGGAACGATGGCATATTTTTATTGGCTTATAAGTATGTTGAACCTCATCCGAAATTTAAAAACGGAAAAGTGGTTCATGTAACCGCTACATCACGTTCTCCAATGGGACCTTTTGCGGATACGGGTATACCATTTATCACACACCCAACAGCAAGTTTTGCTATTGATGATCATGTGGAATGGGTATTCAACGGTAATTATTATTGTATTGCCAAAGATTCTCGCGGAGCCTGGAGTGATTATCCGGATGGCTCTACTATGTTGTTTGAGGGTGATGATATGGGCCTTAGATGGAATCCAGCTAAAAACTTCTTAGTGCTTAAGGCAGGTGAAATAAAGTGGACAGATGGTACGGTTACCAAAACAGCCCGTACTGCAGATATGCCTAAATTCTACATGGAAAATGGAATACCTAAAGCGCTGATTATCGCGATCCTGCCAAAGAATAGTGAGATTTCGTATTCATTGGTAATTCCATTAAAAACACCTAAGCCGGGTACTAAAGCTTTCCCTTATCAGGTAACTGAATATTCTCGTGATTATGAGTTGAGTGCTGCTTTAGATCGTAGTTTTAATCAATATCCGTCGTATGTAAATGCTGAAAATGAGCTGTATAGCCAATTTAAATACACCAAATTAACTGGACTTGATTATAACGATGGAGATGCTACCATAACCCGTCGCGATCCTTCTAAAGTGCTGTTTGAAAATGGTAAGTACTATGTTTGGTACACCAAACGTCATACTTCTATACCTCCTGTAGGAAGGTTTTCAAAGGATTACTCCGTAATGGAAATGGAAGGAGATAAAATAACCTGGAACGATACTATTGCAACAACAGATTGGGATTTAGGTGAAGTTTGGTATGCAACCAGCAAAGATGGATTCCACTGGGACGAACAAGGGGTGGCAGTTACACGTCCGGAATACCCCATTCCAGGATGGAGGGCGGTTGCAACACCGGACATTCTAAAGTTTAAAGGAAAGTATTATTTATACTACCAGGCATTTACGGAGCCTAGTGGAGTACGTGGTGATTATTGTCCTGTAGGTGTAGCTTACGCTGATAATATCAATGGTCCGTGGACACATGTTAATGAGGTAGTTATTCCAACCGGAACAAAGGGAGAATGGGATCAGTTTGCCATTCAAGCACCAACACCGTTAGTACATGATGGAAAGATATATGTGTATTATAAAGCGGCATTTAACCGCCCACAAACAGTCTGGAGTGGTATTGGTTTGGCTATTGCTGAAGACCCACTGGGACCATTTGAAAAACATCCATTGAATCCTGTTCAGAACTCAGGACATGAGATTTGCTTTTTCCCATGGAAAGAAGGAGTGGCTTCTTTAACTATCCGCGATGGTAGCGAACACTTTACCATTCAATATGCAAAAGACTGGGTCAATTTTGAAATTATGGCCATTACTGAAATGATGCCTGTGGGACCTAATGCCTATATTCCTGATGCTTTTGCCGATAATGGTGATGGACGCGGTATCACCTGGGGTATCGGTCACTTCATCAACTTTAAAGGAAAGGAAGCGAAAAGATGGCATTCAGAATTATACCGTTTCGATTGTGATTTAAGTCGTGACATTCACGACCCGGAAATGAAACATCATAATTTTTTAAGAAATCCGGACGAGTATTTCAAATATGGATTGAGCAAAAAGCAAATAAAACGAATTAAAAACGCGAATAAATAGAAAACGAGATTATTTTATGGGACATATAGATATCATAGCCATATTTGTTTTTACCGCACTGGTTTTTATCAGCGGAATGAGTTTTTCTCGTTCTGGTAAAAATATGAAATCATTTTTTGCTGCCGGCGGTGCACTTCCCTGGTGGATGAGCGGGCTATCGCTTTTTATGAGTTTCTTTTCGGCAGGAACATTTGTCGTTTGGGGCTCCATTGCCTATCAGAGCGGTTGGGTTGCTATTGCCATTCAATGGACCATGTGTATTGCAGGTCTCATCATTGGTTTTGTTATCGCCCCTAAATGGCAAAAAACAAAAGCACTTACTGCCGCCGAATATATTACAGACAGATTTGGATATAGAACACAGAAGATTTACACTTACCTGTTTCTTTTTATTTCCATTTTTACTACCGGCGCTTTTTTATATCCGGTAGCCAAAATTGTAGAAGTATCCACAGGTATTCCAATTTATGCCAGCATTGTTTTTCTAGGGGTGCTAATATTGATTTATACTGCAGTAGGCGGACTATGGGCCGTAATTGTAACTGATGTACTCCAGTTTGTGGTATTAACAGCAGCCGTATTGATTGTCGTACCTTTGTCGTTTGATGCTATTGGTGGGATAGATAATTTTATTGCGAAAGCTCCCGATAACTTTTTCAATTTTGTTAATGAAGAATATTCACCTTCCTTCCTGGTGGCATTTGGCTTATATAACCTCTTTTTTATAGCTGGTAACTGGGCGTATGTACAACGATACACCAGTGTGGCCTCTCCAAAAGACGCCAAAAAAGTAGGTTGGTTGTTTGGAGGTTTGTATGCAGTTAGTCCTTTAATATGGATGTTACCTCCCATGATATATCGTGTATTAAATCCTGATTTGGGTGGCTTGGCTGATGAAGGAGCTTACCTATTGATGTGTAAAGAAGTACTGCCTGTTGGAATGTTAGGTCTGATGTTAGGAGGTATGATATTCGCTACATCAAGTTCGGTAAATACTACCTTAAATATTTCAGCAGGTGTTTTGGCCAACGATGTATACAAACATTTTAATCCGAACACCACCGATAAAAAACTGGTAATGGTTGGTAAGTGGTCTACTGTTGGTCTTGGTATCCTAACCATCATCATTGCCCTGATGGTACCTTATTTTGGAGGCATTGTTGAAGTGGTGATGACCGTGGCTGCACTTACTGGAGGAGCTATGTTTTTGCCACCTATCTGGTCGCTGTTCTCTAAAAACCAAACAGGCAAATCTGCATTAACGGTAACCATCATCTCATTACTAATTAATGCTTTCTTTAAATTTTTGGCTCCAACCTTACTTAATATTGAATTGGGGCGTGCCATGGAAATGGCTTTGGGTGTTGGATTGCCAGTGGTACTAATGGCTATTTACGAAATCATTTATATCATTAAAAAAGCTGAAACAACACAATACAATGAATACCAAAAAATATTAGCCAGCAAAGGTTCTGAAGAAACAGAAGCAGACGAAGGGAACAAACGGGGTGCCCGTGTAATTGGAATTGGAGTTGCTGCCACCGGTGGCATTGTTCTTATACTGTCTTTCCTGGCAGAAAACGGTGCTGGACTGGTTGCTGGTATGGGTATAGTTGTAGCATTGCTGGGCTCCGTGATTATTTATAGAAATAGAGGGTGAACAGTTTAACAAGAATCTGTTAACAGTAATTTACTATCGCCCCAAAAGACAATATGTAATAAGAAGAAGGAAAAATGTAAAGAGGAGGCTGATAGATGATGGGCTTTGAGAATAAAACCCTTACTGGATAAGAAACACGTGTTGTAAATCAATTTTCACCACAGAAAAGAGTAGAATTGATTTACATGATGTAAAATAAAAAAATCTAAAAATATGATACAAGAGGAATATTCAATAGATAAACGACATAATAAGCAAATTCAAATTCAGGCTGATTTTGTAGTGATTGGAGGTGGGCTTTCAGGTGTTTGTGCAGCTATCACAGCAGCCCGCAAAGGAACAAAAACAGTATTGGTACAGGACAGACCTGTGCTGGGTGGAAATGCCTCTTCTGAGGTGCGCTTGTGGGCTTTGGGTGCAACCTCACACATGGGAAATAACAACCGATGGAGTCGTGAAGGTGGTGTGATTGACGAGATAATGGTGGAGAACCTTTATCGAAACAAAGAAGGGAATCCAGTGATTTTTGACACTGTATTATTGGAGAAAGTAGTGAATGAGGAAAATATTACCCTACTGCTGAATACCTCAGTTTCAAGTGTTGAAAAGTCGGATGGCAGAAACATCAAAAGTGTGTTTGCCTTTAATAGTCAAAATTCTATCGAATATACCATTAATGCTCCATTGTTTTGTGATGCGTCGGGAGATGGCATCGTGGCTTTTCAGGCTGGAGCCAGCTTTAGAATAGGTGCAGAATCAAAAGAAGAATTTGGAGAATTATTCGCACCGGATAAATCTTATGGACAGTTATTGGGACACTCCATGTTCTTTTACACGAAAGAGGTGGATCATCCGGTTAAATACGTAGCACCATCATATGCTTTAAAAGATATTACCCAGATACCTCGCCACAAAATCATCCGCAAAGATATGACAGGATGTAATTTTTGGTGGTTTGAATATGGTGGGCGTCTGGATACCATTCATGAAACAGAGGAGATCAAATGGGAACTTTCTAAAGTTATTTTTGGCGTTTGGGATTATATCAAAAACTCAGGAGAGTTTAAAGGCGTTGAAAATCTGACCCTGGAGTGGGTTGGTAATGTTCCGGGTAAACGTGAGAGTCGTCGTTTTGAAGGTTTGTATATGATGAAACAGCAAGATGTTCTCGGACAGCAAAGCTTTGACGATGCCATAGCTTATGGTGGCTGGGCGCTTGACCTACATCCTGCTGATGGTGTATACAGTGAGTTGTCGGGATGTACCCAATGGCATTCCAAAGGGGTATATGATATACCTTATCGAAGCTTTGTAAGTAAGGATATTGATAATCTGTTTCTGGCGGGTAGAATCATCAGCTCGTCGCATGTGGCCTTTGGTTCAACCAGAGTGATGGTGACGTGTGGCTTTGGTGCTCAGGCGGTAGGGATGGCAGCAGCCGTATGTAAAGAGGATAACTTGTTGCCGGCACAAATACTTGAGAAGGAAAACTTAAAAAAACTACAGAATGAATTAAACCTGACTGGTCAAAGTATTTTAAATGTACCTATCGATTCAGCCAGTAACCTGGTAAATGTTGGTCAACTTTCAGCATCTTCCAGTTTAAAGCTTTCGCAAATACCAGCCGATGGAGATTGGTTAAGGTTAGATGTTTCTGCGGCTCAATTATTGCCGGTGAAAGCAGGTCAAAGATATTCGTTTAAGGTAACTGTTAAAGCAGAAGAGACTACGGAACTTGAGGTTCAATTACGTAGGTCTGAAATGGCAACGAACTACACACCGGAAATTATCCTGGAATCAAAAACGATTGGATTAAAACAAGGAGAACAAGTCATTGAATTCAGCTTTGATGCAACTGTTGAAGAAGATTTATATGCCTTTGTCACCTTTATGCAGAACAATAAAATCAGCATACGCGAAAGCAAAGAGTTGATTACAGGTGTGATGACGGCCTTCAACGGAGTTAACGAAAAAGTATCAAATGACGGTAGTCAAAGACCACCTAAAGGAATTGGCGTGGATGAATTTGAGTTTTGGATTCCTAATCGTCGACCGGAAGGTAAAAATATGGCCATGGAAATTACACCAGCTATCGAAGCATTTAACGTTCAGAATTTAGGGAACGGATTTGTTCGTCCCTGGCTTACTGCCAATGCCTGGGTTGCTGATTTAAATGATGAAAAACCAGCATTGAAAATCGAATGGCAAGAAGAAAAAGAAATATCCGAAATCACCTTGTTTTTTGATACTGATTTTGACCATGCCATGGAAACCGTGCAATATGGTCATCCTGAAGATGTGATTCCGTTCTGTGTTCAAAATTATGTCATCAAAACATTAGACGGAGAGTTGGTAAGAGAAGTAACCGGGAATTATCAAACGATTAATAAAATAAGTCTTGATACGGCTTTAAAAACGAAAGGTTTAGTGATTGAAGTTGAACATCCTTCAGCCCATGTACCTGCTTCTGTTTTTGAGGTGGTTTGTAGGTAATAAACCCCAACGGGGTTAGACATGAATAGCCCGGGGTTTTAACCCCGGGTATAGTAAAGAAGTAAATCCGACGCATCACAAAGGTGTGAAATAATGCAAGTCAGCTTTGCGCCGGAAACTAGTTGTTCAAATATAATATGCCAATAGATTTCTATCTGTTTAGCAGGCTAACAACTCAACCTTATGTTTAGGCTTAAGCCATTTTAAACTGAATATATTGCACGGGATAAATCCCGTGCCTAGTTATATGATAACGGTGAAAAATTAATTAACTATGAAATTCATCTACACATTAATAATTGCATTTGGAATTGGATTCTTTGGGAATGCCCAAACGCAAAAACAATCCTTAAACGGACAATGGAACTTTTTAGCTTCCAACTCCAAAATGGAATATGAGGTTATCGCCAATTACAAAATCGACTGGGATACTATATCTGTTCCTGGAAACTGGGATACTCGTGAGAGAAATTCTGAGTATGTTGGTAAAGGATATTATCAGCGTGAGTTTAATATTCCATCATCATGGAAAGGTAAGCAGATACGCATTCAGTTTGGAGCTGTGTATCAAACTTCAAAAGTATGGGTGAATGGTCATTTCTTAGGCGAGCATGTAGGTGGCTACTTACCTTTTGAATATAATATTACGAACTATATAAATTATAATCAACCCAATAAAGTGTTGGTGCGTGCTGATAATACATACAAACGTGGGGCATGGTGGGCCTGGGGTGGAATTAGCCGTGATGTTACTTTAGCATGCAATGAAGATGTTCGTATGGTTTATCAGCATATTGCAGCTATTCCTGATTTTGAAGCGAACCAGGTAAAATTCATTCTAAAATATAAAGTTGAGAATAACTCGTGCAGAAACTACAAAGGGCGTATTATGTCCGAAATATCGAATATACCAAACCCTATCATTACTAAAATATCTTTGGATAGTCATCAGACTAAAGTTGAGGAAGTGACTTTTGAAAAGGAACTTACCGATTTTCAACTGTGGGATTTCGATAACCCAAATTTGTATACCTTAACCAGTAAACTGGAAATTAAAGGGAAGGCGGTCGATTCTGATACCGATAAGTTTGGTATTCGCAAGTTGGAGGTTCGTGGTGAACAATTGTTCTTAAATAACACAGCTGTTAGAATGAACGGGCTCAATCGCGTTCATGACCATCCCAAGTTTGGGAATACAGAACCCGACCATTTGGTAAAGCAGGATATGCTCGATATTAAATCATTGGGATGTAATTTTGCCCGATTGATGCATGCTCCGTTATCCAAAAACTTGCTGGAGGTATGTGATAGTATTGGGTTTTTAGTGATAGAAGAAATACCTGTTTGGGGTAATGACGATCCGCAATCATTTCCTGATAATCCACTTACTAAAAAATGGTTAAGCACCTTGGTGGAGCGTGATTTTAATCACCCTTGTGTGGTGGGTTGGAGTATGGGTAATGAATTGCGGGATTCTGTTCCTAACTGGGGCAAGAAACTTCTTACCACACGTCAGCACGATTATATCGCCTCCATGTTGGATTATATCGATGAACTGGACACAACACGCTTAAAAACGTATGTAAGTCTTACTTGCTACAGCCAGGGTGTAAACCTCAGCAACGAACCAATCGATAAGGTAGATTTTATTTGTTTGAATTCATATGGTAACTCAGCAAAGGCTGTCCGAACAACACATGAGAACTTTCCTGGTAAACCTATTTTTTTATCTGAGCTAGGGAGAGGTCAAATTGGCCCGGCACCAAACTCAAAATTGCAAGATGATTTAGTGGGTTATATGAACGAAATGAAAACATACCCTTACCTAATCGGCATCTCTTACTGGTGTTATAACGATTATAGAAGTAATTATAAAGGAACGCCTGAATCGGGATTCCGGGAATGGGGGATTGTTGATGAGCAAAGAAAGAAAAAAGCAGCATATCAGCAGTTAAAAGAGGTATATAAAAGCTGGAATAAATAAAGATGATACGAAATTACATGATCTTTAATTCGATACTGGTTATTCTACTCTTTTGGAGTTGTTCCCCTAAAAAGACTCCGGCTACTAAAGATTTGAATATTGGTGCTTTGGTGCAGCCAGTTAGCGAAAAACACAAACTCATCAGCCAGGATTATCATATCTGGGGCGCTTCAGTTTTGAAGGGTTTCGATGGGAAATACCATATGTATTACTCCCGTTGGAAATATGAGCTGGGACATATGGGCTGGGTAACTGATTCGGAAATAGCTTACGCTGTAGCCGAAAAAGCAGAGGGGCCTTACCATGATGTTAATGTAGCCTTACCCGCAAGAGGTAAGGAGTTTTGGGACGGGACTACAACGCACAACCCTACTGTTTTTAAAAAGGATGGTAAGTACTATTTGTATTACATGGGAACTACATCGCCTGTTAAAGCCCAACAACCCACCTCAATGAAAAATAAAGACTGGTGGATTTACCGCAACAATCAGCGTATTGGTGTGGCGTGGGCAAATGGTCCGGCAGGACCCTGGCACAGAATGGACAAGCCAGTTATCGATGTAGATGAAGATCCAAGTGCACCAGATGCATTGATGACATCCAATCCTGCCATTAATATAGCCCCTGATGGGAGCATATTTGCCGTTTATAAAGTGGTAGGTAAGCAGAATGGATGGCAGCCTGTGGATATGAAAAACGACGATAGTTACCAGGTGTCTAAAGGTAGTCGTGTGCGTTATATGGTGGCTTTTGCCGATAATCCGCTGGGCCCATTTAAAAAGCATGACGAAACTATTTTTGAGATGCCAGGTTCAGAGGACGAACATATGATTGCTGAAGACCCCTATGTATGGAGTCAGGACGGTAAATACTACGCCATTGTATGCGACATAAAAGGAATATTTACAGGTGATAAAGGGGCATTTGCGCTTATGGAATCGGGGAATGGGTGCGACTGGAATCAGGCAAAACATCCTTTGGTGCTGCCTAGCCGGGTATTAAAGGATAATGGAACCCGAACAGAATATAAATTAGAAAGACCTCAATTATTAGTTGAAGATGGCGTTCCCACTTTTTTGTTCGGAGCCTTGGGCATAACTGTTAACAATGTTCATCGCGGGCACGCATGTAATTTAAGGGTTCCTTTAAACAGATAAAAAATACGACTATGATAAAAGCTACAAAACTGATATTATTAGCCTGCATGATATTCTGCACTAATATAAATGCACAAACAGGCGAAGAAAAAGTTTCGCTTAATGGTCACTGGAAATTCTATGCTATTTATGGAGAAGGTTCCAATTACATGAACATTCAAGAGACGAAAAGTGATATTGTGATTGACAACAATGATCCAGGTGTTGAAATGCAGGGTAATTGGAAGACATTGAAAACAGGAGCCAGAGAGTCAAAGTTTTACGGAAAGGATTATAAGCAACATTATTTTTCCTTAACCGACCTGAATGGAGGCGATAAAGCAGATAGTTCGTATTTTCGGTTTTTTCCCAACTTAAAAAAATCAGGATACTACGAGACCTTTGTAAAATATCCTTTTTCATCACACCTCACGGCCCAGTGCAATGTAAAACATGCTAAAGGTGTTTCAACAAAATTTGTGAGTCAAAGGGTTTTTTGTGGAGAATGGAATAGCCTGGGTATTTATGAATTTAACAAAGCTGATAATAACTATATAGAATTAACGGCCATTGTGAGTGGCGCTGTGGCAGCTGATGCAGTCATGTTTAGGGAAATTTCCAAAGAGAAGTATCTAAAGGCCAAAGAAGAACCCACGCGTGTTTATTTAAGTGATTTTGACGATTCGGATTGGAGCAATTTGGCTGTTCCGGGACATTGGGGTATGATCAATGATTATTCAAACTATACAGGTATTGGCTGGTATCGTAAGATTCTTGATCTTCCTGCAAACTGGAAACAGAATTCAAATGAAAGATATTACCTGAAATTTGGCGGTGTTTATCATCTTTCAAAAATTTATCTCAACGGAAAGTTTATTGGAAAAAACAGGGGCGGATTTACCCCTTTTGAATTTGATGTGACCGATGTTTTAAATTTCAATGGAAAAAATGTGATCGCTGTTCAAGCCGATAATAGTGCAATTGTTGGTGCAACATGGAACTGGGGAGGTATCATAAGAGATGTTACTTTAACCAAAAACAATGATGTTAGAATAAATTATCAATATATACATGCAGACCCCAATCTGAAAACAGGTTCCGCAAACCTTAAAGTAAAGGTGAGAATTGAAAATAATTCTAGTGAGAAAAGAATCCTTAAAGTTAATTCCAAAATAATGGATAAAGCCAAAGTTGGGGCTTTAAAAGGTACTGTTGAAATTGAACCCAATAAGGTAAAGGATATACACTTAGAAACGGTTTTGAAATCTAAAAATGTAGAATTATGGCACTTTGACAATCCTAAATTGTATCAAATTGAAACTACCATCTCCGAAGGAAAAATGGTATTAAATAAAAGACTGGATAATTTCGGGATACGAAAAGTTGAATTGACAGCATCTAAAATGTTATTGAATGGTGAACCCGTTCGTTTGGCTGGTTTTAACAGAGTGAGTGAGCACCGTTTCTGGGGTTCTTCTGAACCTATAGAATTGTTGGAGAAAGATGTTGACCTGATGAAAGAAGCAGGAGCAAATTTTATGCGTATCATGCACGGGACTCAAAATAAAAAGCTGATTGATTTATGTGATAGAAAAGGGATTTTACTTTTCGAAGAAATCAATGTGCGAGATTTAGATAATGATGAATTCAGAGCTAGCTACTACCCGGTTTCTAAGTTAGAGAAAGAAAAAGGGATTAAGCTTAATAGTGAAGATGAAGAAATATTAATGCTTGACGAGCCCTACGTTATGCTTACCGAAAAGCATGGAATAGAGATTAAAGAAAAGAACTATTTTTTGGCTAAATATTGGTTGAAAGGTATGATTGAACGAGACATCAACCATCCCAGCATAATTGGTTGGAGTGTAGGTAATGAGCTAAATAATCACTTTTATTATGGTAAAGCGGCTATTGAATATGTAAAGAAGGAACTGGATCCATACAGGTTAGTTACCTGTGTAAGTAATTCGGGACAAAAAAAGGAATACACTCCAGAAACCGACGCAAACACGCATGTAGATTTAATCATGCATAACATGTACCGATGGCAGGGAGATCCGCAGGAAATAATAACTACATTAAGAACAAAATGGCCCGATAAACCAGTTTTTATTTCTGAATTTGGTTTCGACCCGTTCCCCTCAACCGCACTGGATTCGGATAAAGAAATTTTTTCGGAATGGACGAATAATTTCAGACATAAAAATGAATTTGTGATTGGAACATCCATGTGGACATTTAATGATTACAGGAGCGGGTATGCAGGAACAACCGCTGAAGAAAACAGGGTGTGGGGAGTCATTACTTCCTGGAGACAGAAACGCAGGTTGTTTCCACGCATTAAAAGGGAACATGCCCCTGTTTTGGATATTGAAGTTACAGATATCGATTTTGAGAAAAATACGGCTGACGTGCGCATGCCCGTAAGAAGTGCCAGTGATTATCCCAGTCACGCCATGCGCAACTATAAATTAGTTTATCAATTTAGAAACAGTAAAGGGGATGTTGTTTCTAAAAACGCTATTGATTTACCCGAAATACAGCCAGCGGATAAAGAATGGAAAGGCTCAATTTCGTGGAAAGATTTGCCATCCGACATTATAGATTTTACCGTTAGCCTGGTAACACCAACCAACTATTCAAGGTTAGATAAAACTATTTCATTTCAACAGGCGATAACACCAGAAATATCAGAAATTATTCCAGGTAAAAATGCAGTGAGAATACTGTTTAATCAGGTGCCTAATGCCACGGAATATTTCGTCACGTATTCGGCTAATGGTGTCGATGTAAAAGAATCCTACAAAACTGTGGATAGCTATATAGATGTTATGGGAATTGAGGAAGGTAAAAAATATGAGTTCCAACTGTATGCTATTAACGACAAAGGAGTTAGTAAGCCGTCAGAAATGGTTAAAGCAACAACAAATCAAAATGCATTGCCCCCAATTATTTGGGATTCATTTATTACCGATAATAAATTGGTGATTGGTTATTCCAGTGATTTTAATGATGGTAATTATACCATAAGGTATGGTGTTGCAAAGGATATGTTAGATAAAGAATTTACCTCAAATGTAAGAGGTATGGTATCCATCGATTTAAAGGGAGAAGAAAAGGTTTATTTTAAGATGAAGCGAGAAACGGAAACTGGTGAGAGCGTGTGGTCAGAGGTGGTTGAGGTTAAATAAGGAATTATACCAGGTTTAATGGTAAATTGTAATATGACCGATAAATTTCAAAATAAATACAGAATTGAATCCACAAGATTACAGAATTGGGATTATCGATGGAACGCACCCTATTTTATAACCATTTGTACCAAAGACAGAGAACATTATTTTGGAAAAATACAGAACAATAAAATGGAATTGTCATCCACAGGTGTAATTGCCGATATATTATGGCAAGAAATAACAAACCATTCCCATAATATTGAATTAGGTGAATTTGTGGTAATGCCCAATCATGTGCATGGTATTTTAATTTTAAATGATTGTACAAACGATAATGACGTGGATGGACGTAACGTGGACGAACGTAACGTAGAGACAGGGCATGCCCTGTCTCTACAATCACAACAACAATCAATGCCATCATCCGACAATCAAACCATTGGTAAAAATCGTTTTCAAAATATTGGTAAAAATTCCGTGTCATCGGTTATTGGTTCATATAAATCGGCGGTTACCAAACATGCACATCGGTTGGGGTACAAATTTGCATGGCAAACACGTTTTTACGACCACATTATTCGCGATAATGCTGAACATCATCGTATTGCAAATTATATTAATAACAATCCTGCAAATTGGGGAAAAGACAAATTCCGATGATAAAAATCAAACAAAAAAACATGAAACATTTAATTACAATAATCACAATTCTGATAATGGTTTCATGTCAACAGGAACCAAAACAAACCAGCATCAAAATCAAATTGGGTAAGGTTGCCAACCATTCCATTTTTAGCGGAGGTGATTCAATAACCCATTGGGGAGGATCTTTAGTTAAAGGTCAAGATGGCCTCTATCATATGTTCTATTCGCGTTGGAAGAAAGATTTGGGATGGGCCTGGGTTACGCATTCAGAAATTGCTCATGCTGTCTCCGAGTCTCCGTATGGTCCATTTAAACATAAAAATATAACCTTACCTGTTCGGGGAGAAGAATACTGGGATGGCTTATGCACCCATAATCCAACCGTTCATAAATTCAATGGTAAATATTACCTGTATTATATGGGAAATACAGGAGATGGAAAAAATCCTTGTTCTCCCGGTAAATTAAAATACAACTGGATGCATCGCAATAATCAGCGAATTGGTGTTGCTGTAGCTGATGATCCTAATGGTCCTTGGAAACGATCTGATGATCCATTGATTGATGTTAGCCCCGATAGCACTGCCATGGATGCTTTATTAGTGAGCAACCCATCGGTTACCCAACGTCCTGATGGTGGTTTTATGATGGTTTACAAAGCGGTTGGCAAAAAGAAAAAAAGGATATCAGGAGGACCGGTAGTACATTGTGTGGCCACATCGGATAGTCCGACTGGACCTTTTAAAAAATATGATTTGCCGGTATTTACGGCCGAGGGACACGATTTTCCAGCGGAGGATCCTTCCATATGGTTTCAGGATGGAAAATACAGAGCCATCGTAAAAGACATGCATGGAGCTTTTACCAAAGCTGGCCAGGCATTGGTACTGTTTGAATCCGAAGATGGTTTTGATTGGAAACTGGCTGACAACTCATTGGTTTCGAAGTTACAGATAAACATGGCAAGTGGTGAACTTATAAAATTAAAACACCTTGAACGTCCTCAAATATATAGAGAAAACGGTAAGCCGATTGCCTTATTATGTGCAGCGGATACTATGGATTCAAATGGTGTGTTACATGCCTGGAATGTTCAAATTCCATTAAAATAATAATTCTAAAAAGTTATAAAAATGAAAAATGTACTATTTGTACTCATTATGTTTGCCCTGATTTCTTGTCAGTATAAAACAGAACAAATTCCTGATTATAAAATTGAATTCGGAAAGGTAGCTAAACATTCCGTGTTTAGCGGTGGTGATACCCTTAGTCATTGGGGTGGCTCGGTTGTTAAAGGACAAGACGGATTATACCACATGTTATACTCACGCTGGCCTAAACAAATTGGCTGGGAATGGGTGAACTATTCGGTAATTGCCCATGCCACTTCTAAATCTCCTTTTGGGCCATACAAACACGTTGATGTAGCTTTACCGGATAGAGGTACTGAATACTGGGATGGTTCTGCCACACATAATCCAACAGTGCATAAATTCAATGGCAAATATTACCTGTACTATATGGGAAACATTGGTGACGAAAAGATTGTGAGTGTTCCCGGAAAGGCACGCATTAACTGGATGCACCGAAACAACCAGCGTATTGGCGTGGCGGTTGCTGATGATCCTAATGGTCCGTGGAAAAGATTTGATAAACCAGTATTGGATATTACGCATAACGACTCTACGGCTCACGATGCTTTGATGACTTCGAATCCTTCAGTTTGCCAAATGGCAGATGGTAAAATACTAATGGTTTATAAGGCGGTAGGAAAGAAATTTCCATTACCCCAAGGAGGTCCTGTAGTTCATTGTGTGGCTATCGCAGATTCTCCTACCGGTCCGTTTAAAAAATTCCCGGATCCCGTATTTTTAGAGGAAGGCGTTCGTTTCCCTGCAGAAGATCCTTATATATGGTATGCAGATGGTAAATATCGTGCTATCGTAAAATTCATCAAACACGAAGGTAAAAAACGTATCTTCTCTTTGGTACACTACGATTCTATGGATGGAATCGATTGGCAGAAAGCGAAAAACTTTGAAATTTCTGATCGTAGTTTCACCTGGGAGGATGGTACTACCCAACAGTTCGACCACCTGGAACGACCTCAGGTTTTGGTTGAAGATGGTAAGCCCATTGCTTTAATTTGTGCAGCAGACACCTACGATGAGAATCATGTACGTCAGTCGTTTAACGTGCAAATTCCTTTAATTATAAAGAAAGAATATAAGAAGTAGACAAAATTCAGTATAAAAAGCGAATTGCTTCCAGGCATCCTCGCTCTAGATAAACGAAAACGTCATGTAAGTCAGCTCTTCCCTTGGCGCTGAAACCGGGGAAAATACTCAGCTACAGGCGGAGGATGGGGGTCTTAAAATATTAAATTGCAACAAAACCATTAATTATGAAACTAAAATCAATTATCTCTTTTATGATGCTTCTTGCGGCTGTTCTTCACATTTCGGCCCAAAAGAAACCCAACATCCTTTGGATTTATTCCGATGATATAAGCCTGGAACTTTCCTGTTATGGTAACCCTGACGTTAAAACGCCTAACCTTGATATGTTGGCATCCCAAGGAACAAGATATACTAAAGCCTATACCACAGCCCCGGTTTGTTCTTCAAGTCGTTCTTCCATCATCACAGGCATGTACCCAACGGCTATTAACTCTCTCGATCATCGTACGATCAACAAAATGGAGCTTCCTGAACATGTAAAACCGGTAACCGAATACTTTAGAGAAGCAGGTTATTTCTGCTCCAACATGGATAAGTCCTTTAAAAAGATGGGGAAAACCGATTTCAACTTTCTAACCAAAAACATTTTTGATGCCATTGACTGGCAGGATAGAGATAAAGACCAGCCATTTTATGCACAGGTAAATATTAAATATCCTCATCGTGATTTCGATTATGACAAGGAAAATCCGATTGATTACAAAACAGTAACATTACCAGCATGTTATCCCGACCATGAGCTTATTAAAGCAGATTGGGCCATGTACCTGGAAAGCATTCAGCACTTAGATCATGTAATCGGAAACATCATCCAACGCCTAAAAGACGAAGGAGCATGGGAAAATACTATTATATTTTTCTTCGGAGATAATGGACGACCTCATTTACGCGATAAACAGTTTTTATACGAAGCAGGACTGCATGTGCCGTTAATCGTTTACAATCCATTTAAACCTGAAAAAAATAAGGCAAGTACGAAGTTGGTTAGTATTATCGATGTGACAACTACTTCACTTGATTTGGCAGGAATTAAAGTGCCTGAACATATGCATGGTAAGATATTTATGGGGGATAATTCAGAAAAACGTGAATATATTTATGGTTTTCGCCAGCGATGTGGTGATGCACCAGATAATATCAGAAGTATTACGGATGGTCGCTACAAATTAATTTGGAACAGAAGACCCGATCTTCCTTACATGCAGTTAAGTAGTTACAAGCGATTGCAATATCCGGCATTTACGGTTTATAAGTATCTTCACTCAAAAGGAGAGTTAGCAGCACCTTTTACAAATTTTATGGCAGAAGAAAGGCCTGAGTTTGAATTCTATGATTTGAAAAAGGATCCTATGGAGTTCAATAATTTAAGCGGAAGTCTTAAACATGCTAAGAAAGAGAAGGCGCTAAAATGCCAATTAATATCAGCTTTAAAAGAATTCGAAAAAGGTATGGTAGAAGAAGATGAAGCTACCATCACCAAAGCCAAAGAAGGATCGGTAGCCTGGTTTACCAAAGCGATGGCCAAAGAAGGTTATACAGGTAAGATTAGTGATGAAGAAATGATGGAATTTTGGTATCAAAAGCTCCTGAATAAGTCGTTTAAATAGCTAATGGCCATTAATACACAATTTGCCGGGTGATTATTTATGATTGACTAATACTCACCCGGTGTTTTATTTATAATTCTTTCTAAATTTGGAGACCTAAATTAATTCTACCTTAATCAGGATGTCTATTATAACACATAAGCAATTATTCTTCTATTTATTTATAGGTCTATTTAATATGGCTTGCTCAGCTTCCGATACCTCAAGTTCTTTATGGGAACACCTTCCATATGAATCCCAATTAGATGGTTCAAAAGGAGTAAAAGCTGAGTTCGTGAAAGAAACTCATAAGAAGACGCTTTATATGACCAATAGCCAAACAAGTAAATATAATTGGTGTTCTATCATTTCACCTGAAGAAGGATGGGATTTAAACGAATCAGCATTTATTGAAGCTCAGTTCACCAATGTTGGAGATTCAGAAATAGAGCTTTTGTTTTGGGTTCATGCCAATAAAGGATGGGATGCGGTGGCCTCCAGTGCGACTTTAATTCCAGGAGAAAGTCAGACCTTATCTTGTAACTTGTGGGAGGCTTTCCCCGATGGTACACCGAAGATTAACCCGTCTTGTATCGATAAAATTCAGTTTATGTTGGTGAATGCAAAAGCGGATGCCAAATTAGTGGTAGGTGGTTTAAAAGCCAAAGGTATAGCTAAGCCGTTCCAAGCTCCAAAAGAAGATTAGAAGTGCCGGATATGGAAATGGCCAAACCTGAAGCAGGGAGAAGAGTGACGTATTCGCTTCCCTAAGAAGATAAAATATACGGATTATTATACCTACCTAATAGTTGGACGCCTGAGAAGACATATCCCTTAATCGTCGAATTTCCGGGTAATATTTTTTATAACACGGGTTGTTATTCAACGGGACGACCGGAGCAATGCACTATTGGTTATGGAATGAGCAAAGGAGAAAACGCGATTTGGCTTAGTTTACCTTTTGTCGCAGACAATGGTGTAGAGATTGCTGAAAGTGGTTGGGGAAATCCCGAGCATACCGCTGATTTTGCTTATCGCCTGGTAAAACGAGTATGCAAGGAATTTAATGCCGATGAAGAGAAAATTGTACTGACCGGTTTTTCTCGTGGCGCTATAGCCTGTGGTTTTATTGGTTTAAGAAACGATTCTATTGCCTCCCTTTGGAAAGGTATTCATGCCTGTCAGCATTTTGATGGCGATGGATGGGGAAAAACTAAAATGGACGATGCATTAGAAAGGTTAAAAAGGGCTAAACATATTCCTCAATTTCATACCGACAATAACAATCAGCAACCTAAACGGATGTTTCAAGACAATGGAATTGATGTTGTTTTCGAAAACTCAGGTCTGGGAGCTCATGCGTGTGCTATGTTTTTGGATGATAGGGAATCAACTGTTAAGCTAAGGGAGTGGTTCAACAAATTGCTAAAGTAGTTAAATTACCCAGGTTTTAAATTTTGAGAAAGCCTAAAGCTAGTTTTTGGAGGTTTAATGGGGTGCATTTCTGATTATGCTATTTCAGATATTTTATTCCTTCATAAATAAACATTAATGAAAAAACTAACAAGGCCGCACCTAATACCTTCATAATCCAACCATAAGCCTTCTGCCCCATAAATACTTTGGTACGAGAAACAATAATAGCTATAGTCACCTTTGAACCAACCAACATCACATAAAAAGAGCTCATAAATATGATGGCGTTCTGCAAACTTATTTCATAAGCCTTAAACAACAACGGAATACCCACTGTAGCCCAAAAGAGATATGGGTGCGGACTTAAGGAATTGGTAATAATTCCTTTTTGTATGGACTGCGATTTTTCATCTACTATTTTCAAGTTAAGTTTCTTGGTTTTTATAGATTCATATCCCAGGTATGCCACAAATGCACCGCCAACAAATGAAATCATGCCCAAAACAAGATCGAATTGTGAAAGTTCCTTGAATATAAAAAGGGTAATCAGTATAATGGGCAGATCAGTTATTAACGGAGATAGCGCAACTTTAATGCCTTCTGATTTATTATACTTTATCGTCTGTGTCAATACCAAGGTTAGCAGCGGTCCTGGCGATAAACCCGCCGAAAGACCTAGAAGTATACCCATGGATAAAAAATGAAAAGTGTTTTCTGTTAGCATTTAAGGATGAATTTAAAGCGTATCTGAAAAAATATAATGTGGAGTTTGATGATCGAGATGTATGGGATTAATGGCTTCTCTCATCGATACAGACTTCACGCCTGTGGCGCAACAATATTATCTCCTATTCCCCTAGGGCTTGCACCCTAGGCTAATTACTGCACACCTCCCGCTCAATCCGGACATGTATTGGGGCTCTCTACCCATACCAACGTCTTCTACGACCATTTAAGTTATTCAAAACATCGATTGTTGTATTTACATTGTTAACCACCTGGAAATCGAACATACCCACACAAATAAAATCAGCTCCATTTTCAAAGGCCCAGTTGAAACCATCCTCAGGTTTTATGGCTCCTGCTGCCAATACTTTAAACCCCATGACAGGAACCTTGGCATTATTTACGAAATCGATTGTTTTTTCGGGATAAGAACAGAAAAGGTTATCATGATACATATCGTGTTCTTTGTTCCTTCCTCCCATCACTTCAAACGAAGATCGGTTTTCCTTTGGGTGTGCCGACCAATATTGATCGTGGTGCATGGTTTTCATCCAATAATCTGGAATGATACCTGCATTCTCACACTCAACCAGGGCTTCCAAAGCATGAGCACCTATTCCTGCAGTATATCCTTGACGTCTGATTTCATCCACCATTTTATCTACCATGGTAATTTTACCGTCCCGAACCAGCACATCGGTTGAATTTCCAATGATCTGAATAATATCTACACCATAATCAATGGCTTTATTGATGTATACAAACGGGTTATCCTTATTGTGCCCAACCTGCGAGATAACCTTGATTTTACTTCCGGTAACTCTTTTATATTTCTGCATGGTTGCATTTGTAGGATAACCAATATTGATGGTATTTATCCCAGCCTCCTCAGCCAGTTGAAGTGTTTCAAATATCTTGGCTTCGGTATTATAAGCTCTGAACAAGCTCGAAACATAAATCAGGTCGCGCGAATGCGACCACCCTCCTATCAGGTTTCCGCCCATCACCAATCTACTGATTTCGTGCGCTCCAATTTTCCCTTTGGGCAGTTCTCCCTTTAACTCACTTATATCCGCTTTACCAATTTTAATGGTGGCTCCCGAAAGTGTATCAACTCCATATTTATTGTTTTCGTGTATAGCACCAACGCCAAATACACCTAAAACAGGAACAGTTATCAGGTTTCTAAGCGCTTCACGCCTGGAACTGTCCCTTTCATCATTACTTACTTTTTCCATATTACTTTTATGCGAAAATAACACAGACGATAAAGCAAATATCCCATAGCCCTTTTCTTTTATACTCAGTAATACAGCTAATATTGAAGCCTCTAAAAATATTCGGTTCACGATATAAAGGTTTCCTTCTGTAGCTCCAAACAAAGTTCCTCCAAATGGAGGATAGGCAAAATAATAAAGGGTTAACAGTAGAATAGCTGAAATAGAAGAAATACGAATGGCTACCCCCAGAAAAAGACTAAATCCGATAAGAACTAATCCATACATGTTTGCAAGATCAACTACTTTTAACAAGGTTTCGGATTCACCTAACCCATGGTAAAAGTCTGAAAAAGGGCCAGTGGCCCCCATTAAGTAGGAAGCAGCGCTCCAGTCTTGAATTACTATTTTTGAGATACCTTCGTACAAGAAATGCCAACCAATAGCTATCCTTACTGTTGTGATTGTAATCTTTTTCCAGTTCACGATCTATGTTTTGGGGTTTATCAATTTTGTCGTCATTTCTCTAAGTTATAAATATTAAGTGTTCTTCCATATGAATTAGGTAAACTAAAGATGGTTAGGATTTAAAAATATATCATGAAACGATGAATCACGAGCACGCACATTAGCGCCTTAATTAAACCCGCAATATGCATTAGAAATTCTATTACACATTGAAATTACTTTGAAACAAGACACTTCGTTGCATCACTTCAACTCACCAGAACGATGCTCCCGAAAGTAATCAACGATTTTATTTAGCAAGAATACATTACACTATTTAAATCT